>CAYTNO010000101.1:0-6813 GCA_964439125.1 uncultured Woeseiaceae bacterium
GCTACTGCCCGCTGCGAACGTCGCCATCATCAGCGAACAGCAGCTTTTCGGCGAGCGCGCGCAGCAGCGAGCAAGGCGGCGCCGCATTGAGCGAGATCCCGAAACGATCATCCGGCAGCTCAATGACCTCGAGGCCGGCTCACCTGTGGTACATGCCGAGTATGGCGTCGGCCGATACCTCGGGCTGACTACGCTGCAGACCGGCGGCATCACGGCCGAATTTCTGGAACTTGAATACGCTGACGGCGACAAGCTCTACGTGCCCGTCCATGCGCTCGAACTGATCTCCCGCTACACCGGGGCGTCTGCAGACAATGCGCCATTGCACCGGCTGGGAAGTGACCAATGGGCGAAGGCACGCAAACGTGCGATCAAGAAAATCCGTGATGTCGCGGCCGAACTTCTTGATGTTTATGCACGACGTGCGGCACGCCGGGGCCACAGCTTTCGCTGGCCCGAACGCGAGTACCGGGATTTTGAAAGCGGCTTCCCATTCGATGCAACCGAAGACCAGGCGCGAACCATTGATGAAGTTCTTGAGGATCTGGAATCGAACAAGTCGATGGATCGTGTCGTCTGTGGCGACGTCGGCTTTGGCAAGACCGAGGTGGCCTTGCGGGCGACATTCGCCGCCGTCCATGGAGGCAAGCAGGTAGCGATTCTGGTGCCGACGACATTGCTGGCACAGCAGCACGGACAGACCTTCAATGACCGCTTTGCAGACTGGCCGGTGCGCGTTGAAGTCTTGTCGCGCTTCCAGTCGGCAAAGAAAGTCCGTTCGATTGTCGAAGGCCTGCGATCTGGCACGGTTGATGTGGTTATTGGCACGCATCGCTTGTTGCAGCACACGAAGGACATAAAGAACATTGGTCTTGTGATTATCGATGAAGAACATCGCTTTGGCGTGCGCCACAAGGAAGCCATCAAGTCGCTGCGAAGCGAGATCGATATCCTGACCCTGACCGCAACGCCTATTCCACGAACACTCAACATGGCGCTTGGGGGGCTGCGTGAAATGTCACTGATCACGACACCGCCGTCCGATCGACTGGCTGTTAAGACATTTGTCACCGAATGGAATGACGTCCTGATACGCGAAGCCTGCCTTCGCGAGATCAAACGTGGTGGGCAGGTGTACTTCATCCACAACCGCGTTGAAGACATCGGCAGAGTTGCCGAGCAGATCACGAAACTCGTTCCCGAAGCGAGCATCCGCATTGGCCACGGTCAGATGCCCGAACGCGAGCTCGAGCAAGTGATGCTCGACTTCTCGCACAGACGATTCAATATATTGTTGTGCACTACTATCGTCGAGAGCGGCATCGACGTGCCAACTGCAAATACGATCATCATCAATCGTGCCGATCGATTCGGTCTTGCCCAATTGCATCAACTGCGAGGCCGTGTCGGTCGTTCGCATCATCGTGCGTATGCATACTTGCTTGCGCCACCCAAAGCCGCCATGACCGCCGATGCGGTTAAACGTCTGGAGGCTATCGATTCGCTCGAGGACCTTGGCTCCGGCTTTACACTCGCGACGCACGACCTCGAGATTCGCGGCGCAGGCGAGCTACTGGGAGATACACAGAGCGGCCAGATACAGGAAATCGGATTTTCGCTGTATACAGAGTTGCTTGGCCGAGCCGTTGCATCACTGCGATCCGGCGAGGAAGCGGATCTGGATGCCCCGCTCAACATGGGTGCGGAAATCAATCTTCACGTACCCGCTTTACTGCCGGAGGACTATGTTCCGGACGTCCACTTGCGTCTAATCCTGTACAAGCGAGTGTCGTCCACGGAAACAGCCGCGGATTTGCGCGAACTGCAGGTTGAGATGATCGATCGGTTTGGACTTTTGCCAGAGGCCACCAGGAATTTCATGCGAATTGCCGCAATCCGGCAAACGGCGGCGGCACTTGGCATTGAGAAGATAGATGCAGCGGATGGCGGTGGCTATATCGTGTTCGGCTCACAAAGCAACATTGACCCTGTCGCATTGGTGCAATTAGTGCAAAATGACAGCCAAACCTACAAATTACAGGGCTCGCACCGCCTGCAATTCCGCCAGGACCTGAGCGACATCGAAAGGCGTTTCCGGGCCATCGAGAAACTGCTGGGCAAGCTTACGGTCAAAGAAACAAAAGCGATGACAGGTTGATAATGCACTACGCAAAAAGTGAATTTATGAAAGTACTTTCCACAATCTTGTTCTTGTCGATGGCCGCTTCTGTCGCCATCGCACAGGACGACCCACTCCTGGAAGAGGAAGAACAGATTCGCCGCTACACGGTGGAGCTTATCGTCTTCTCTTACGCAGAGAATGTCTCGGTCGGTACGGAAATATTTCCGCCGGACGAGCCAATCGTCGACGACGTATTGTCGCCTGATCTTGGAGGGCCAATTGAATCTGACCTTCTTAGCGAAAAACCGACGATCCGGGAAGAGATAACGCGGAAAGACTACGGCCTTGATGACCAGCATCGTCGGCCCGTATTCCTCGGCGAAGCAGAGTTCACGTTGGGCGACATTGTGCAACGGTTCGAGCGCCTTGATGTTTACGAGACGATTATGCACGTCGGCTGGACGCAGTCTACTCACCTGGAGGAAGAGACAAAGGCAATCGAATTATGGGAATTTGGCAATGTTCCCGCAGGCCTGGACGGAAGCTTCACCCTGTACCTGAACCGCTACCTGCACCTGGTCGTCGACTTAAGTCTCGATGCACCAGGGCAATTCAATGAACCAGTCATTTTCGATGAACCGGAAACCGCTTTCGGTGATTCGCGGCGTCAATTCGAGGCGGATATCGAAGCTGCCGTTTTGCCAGTTCGCTATCGAATTCAGGACGATCGTATTTTCAAGAACGGCGACGTGCGCTACTTCGATCATCCAAAATTTGGCATCGTGGCGAAAATCACTCGCGTGGAAGAGAAAGAACTCGAACAGCCGCCGTTAGTCCGCGATCCCGGACAATAAATCATTGATAAAAGACTCGGCCGGCGCCGAGTCCTTCGTGGCCGTCGCGACGGACACGCGAAATGAAACGGTAACGAACTTCGAGACTGTCGATCTGGGGTGATGCAGGCCCAGCTCGCGCACCGCCGCTGATATCCTCGACGCGAATTCACGCACACCGTCTTCGTCCGCCGCGTGTGACAGGACGATTAGCTCGGATCCGTCGAGACGACCAACCACATCGCTTGCACGTCGCAGACAACGGCGTATCGCCCGGCCTACCCTGCGCAGACAGGAATCTGCCGCATGCCGGCCAAAGACGTCGATATAGGCATCGAAATCATCGAGCGTAAACAGAACCAGGCCTAGACTGCCCTTTTCGCGCGCTGCAACTGCCCAGTCATGCTCCAGAACCTCGCGAAATGCCCTGCCATTAAGCAATCCGGTAACGGGGTCGTCGCGAGACAAGTCCCGAATGCGGCGTTTGGCGTTAAGCAACGCGTGGTGCATATCACTTCCGGCAACAGCACCCGATCCCGCTCCGCCACGCCAGAAGGCAACATAGAAACGCACATCCGCCTCGCCAGGCAGCGGCAGAGGTCTCAGTGCGAGCAGGTATTCACGCCCGCCGACCTCAACCGGGAAACTGGTTTCCTGCTGTGCTCTCACAGTCTCGGAGATTTCCAGCGCCAGCTCCCTGCCAACCAGCTGTTCGATGACATCGGCGAATGGCTTGTTGCGAGTGTCCTCGCCACCAATGGCCTCGAAAGCCGCATTGCTCAGTGCAACCGGCCAGTCCGGATGATCAACTCGAACGATCACAAGAGGCTCGGCCGACGCTTTGATAACTTGTTCGAGAATTTTGCGGTTTATCGATGGCATCTAGGCATCCAACTCAAACTGTGGCCGCTGATCCCAGCGCGAAAAACTGTCGACGGCCTCCTGCCAAATCTGACTGGCACGCAGAGACTCACGCAGCGCATGCCCGGTTCCGTGCAGGCGTGCGAGACGCACCTGCGACAGCGGGTTCGAATATTCGTTGAGCGACATGACCGCTTGCTCCGCCGCACGCCGGTCATTGCACACTAGCACCATGTCACAACCGGCATCCAGAGCCAGCTTCACACGCGTGCGCATGGATCCGTAGGCCTCCGTCGCCTTCATCGTCAGATCATCGCAAAACACCGCTCCTCCGAAGCCCAATCGCGAACGCAGCTCGTTCTCTATCCAGTAGCGTGAGAATCCGGCGGGCATGCTGTCCATCTCCCGGTAGACGATATGCGCGGTCATAACACCGGCGACAAGACCATTGCTGATCAGCTTCTCGTAAGGCCGCATGTCATCGAGTAACAGGCCATATTCGCGACGATCGACAGGCAACTTCAGGTGAGAATCGGCGACGACCGCGCCATGTCCGGGAAAGTGTTTTGCGACAGCGGCCATACCGGCGCTACGCAGCCCCCGTGAAAATGCTGCAGCGAGCTCACCGACAACCTCTGGCCTGCTGTGGAATGCACGGTCGCCAATGATTTCACTAACACTCCAATCAAGGTCGATGCACGGCGCGAAACACAGATCAATGCCTGCCGCCCGCAATTCAGACGCGATAAGCCAACCGGCCTGGCGCGCCAGCGGGAGCGCTGCTTCCGGGTTGTCGTCGTACTCGTGGCCAATGTGCCGCATCGCCGGAATACGACTAAAGCCATCCCGAAAACGCTGTACGCGGCCGCCTTCGTGGTCTACAGCGACAAGAACAGGCGGGCTTTTGAGCGCACGAATCTTTGCGACCAGATCGGTTATTTGTTGCGGGGACTCATAGTTTCGCGCAAACAGAATGACACCACCGACAGCCGGTTCCCTGATCAGGTCCCGATCGGCTGGTGTTAATGAAACACCCTCTATGTCCAGCATCACTGGTCCGAGCGTCATATAACCATTCTACAAAAGTTGCGTATATAACTGAAATTTAATTACTTATTGAATACTGCAATTGACTCGACATGAGCTGTGTGTGGAAACATGTCGATGATGCCAGCTGCTTCACAAGTATAGCCATGCTCATTCACCAGCGTCCCGGCATCTCGTGCCAGAGTCCCTGGGTGGCAAGACACGTACACAATTCGAGCTGCCCCGATGACATCCATATGTTTGACAATCTCGGCCGCTCCACTACGAGCCGGATCCAGCAGAATCCGATCCCAGCCTTCCTTGAGCCAACCCTCGTTACCGTCGATGGCGTTGAGATCAGCTTGTCTGAACGTCGCATTGCTCACGTCATTCAGCTTCGCGTTCTCGACGGCCGCACTCACCAGCAATGCCTCACCTTCGACACCAAGTACCGTCCCGGATCGCTTCGCCAGCGGTAGTGAGAAATTGCCGATGCCACAATACAGATCCAATACGCGGTCATCAGCTTGCGGATCAAGTAACTCAATCGCACGACTCACCATACGCTGATTGATCTCGGCATTGACCTGTACGAATCCAACCGCATCGAATTCGATCCGAATATCGAACTCCGGTAACGAATACGTCAATGCTTCGACATCGCCTTCGGGGTACAACAAACTGACTGAATCGAGCCCTGCAGGCTGCAAGTAAATGCGCACGTCGTGGTGGGCGCCGAATTCACTGAGCAACGCCTTGTCCTCATCTGACGGTGGATCAAGGACACGAAATACCATTGCCACGGCATTTTCTGCCACAGCAACTTCGATCTGCGGTAGCCGTGCTTTTATCGACAAACGTCCAATCATTTCGCTTAGCGGATCGATCATGCCGTCGACGGGAGCTGCCAGGACTTCGCAGCGATGCATGTCCGTGATAAACGGCGCGTGGCGCTCTCGGAACCCGACCAATACGCGACCCTTGGCGGGCACATCCTTGACGGCCAGTCGTGCGCGACGGCGATATTTCCAGGCTGGGCCAACAATTGGCTCCAACCATTGCTCCGCTTCAAGCTTGCCGATTCGCTGCAGATTGTCCTTGAGTGTCTGGGATTTGATCTGTCGTTGCTGCTCATCAGACACGTGCTGCAAGGAACATCCCCCGCAGCGCCCAAATGCCTCGCAGCGAGCATCTATACGTTCTGGCGAGGCCTGCAGGATCTCAAGCAATTCTGCCTCATCAAACTTGCGCCGCGATTTACGGCGCACGAAGCGCACCTCTTCACCCGCCAGAGCGCCAGCGACAAAGACCTTCTTGCCCTCTATTGCAGCGATGCCACGACCATCGTGTGTGACCGACTCAATCATGGCGGTCTCGGGTTCCCGGCGACGTCGAGCCATTAGTCCGGCCAGGCTGCGAGAAATTCGTTGAGATGTGGCTGGTCCATTTCGCCCAGCGTATCGCGGACGATGCTGTACTCCCGTTTGAGATCGGCCGTATCGAGATTGCCGCGCATGAACTCAAAACGCAGATACACGAGCCAGGTATTCAGGACATCAGTCTCGCAATAGTCGCGAATCTCGCCTATGCCACCCTCAACGTACTTATCCCAGACTTT
Organism: uncultured Woeseiaceae bacterium; assembly: GCA_964439125.1. Taxonomy (GTDB): domain Bacteria; phylum Pseudomonadota; class Gammaproteobacteria; order Steroidobacterales; family Woeseiaceae; genus UBA1847. The sequence continues at coordinate 6,461 of CAYTNO010000101.1, forward strand.
TGCGCCGCTCATACCCAGCTTGCCCGGAAAACCGAGCAATACGGCAGTCTGGTCGAGGCTGGCCCGGCCACGCATTTGAAAACCTGCGAGCACGTCCATCAAATCGACGTGGCGCCAGTGAAAGCGGCTCTGGTAGTTATTCCACTTGAAGTCCCGGTCATGTTCGCCGATCTCCCAGTAGCGCGCCGCCTGCACCTCATGCCGCAGTGCACGGTAATGCAAGACCGGCAGATCAAAGCCACTGCCATTCCAGGAAACGAGGTCTGGTGTGTACCGATCGATGCCGTCGTAGAAGCGTCGCACTAGCTCTGCTTCGTCGGCGTCTTCGTCACCCAGGCTCCATACACGAAAGC
>CAYTNO010000102.1:0-6801 GCA_964439125.1 uncultured Woeseiaceae bacterium
ATTATGCGCTTCAACAATCCTGCGACGTCTATTTTTATGAACTCAGTGTCGATATTGGCATCGACCGCATGCACTACTACCTCGACCAGTTCGGGCTCGGCAGAAAAACCGGCGTAGACATCGGTGGCGAGCATAGTGGGCTTGTGCCGTCACGAGAATGGAAGCGCGCGGCGTTTCGCGACCCGGAGGATCAGCGCTGGTTTCACGGCGAAACGGTAATCGCTTCAATCGGACAGGGTTACATGCTTGCGACCCCATTGCAGCTTGCAAGCGCTGTTGGCGCCGTGGCGACACGAGGCACACGCTTCGAGCCGCACCTTGTTGCAGCAGTCGAAAATGCGCTGACCGGCGAGCGCACGTTGGTATCGCCCAAGCGCATCGACGACGTCCGCATCGACAATCAGAGTCACTGGGATGCTGTCATCGGCGGCATGCATGATGTCATGCAAAGCGTTCGCGGCACAGCCTGGGCAGCCGGCGGCAACGCTCCTTATCAAATGGCTGGCAAGAGCGGCACAGCGCAGGTTTTCTCTATTGCGCAAGAGGAAGAGTACGACGAGGAACTTATCGACGAGCGCCTGCGCGATCACGCTCTGTTTATTGCCTTCGCTCCTCTGGACGACCCGCAAATCGCTGTTGCGGTGGTCATTGAGAATGGCTCGAGCGGCAGCCGGGTCGCCGCCCCGATGGCGCGCGCGATCATGGACGAATACCTGGGGTACGGTGGCAATGCGGCCAAATGACCCGCGACGGCTGACTACCGGAAAAGCCGCACCACTTGGCGACTTCGCTCGCCTGATGAGGCGCCTGAACATCGACGGCCCACTGCTCGGCGGCATCTTACTGATCTGTGCATTTGGGCTTGTTGTGCTCTACAGCGCCGTGGGCGAAAACATGCGTCTGTGGGTCAACCAGATAATTCGGCTTGGTGTCGCACTCGTCGCCATGTTCGTTGTCGCGCAGATGCCGCCCGATTTTCTGCGGCGCTGGACGCCATGGGCCTACCTGGGTGGACTGATACTTCTGATTTTGGTGCTCACGACGGGCGAAGTCGGTCAGGGTGCGCGACGCTGGCTTGACCTCGGCATACGCTTTCAACCCTCGGAAGTCATGAAGCTCGCGGTACCCATGATGTTGGCCTGGCACCTCCACGACCGAACGATTCCACCCCGGGCTGTAGAACTGCTGGCACTCGCAGCGATGATAATTGTGCCCACCGTACTCATTGCGCGCCAGCCTGACCTCGGCACTGCTGTGCTGATCGCTGCGTCCGGCGTGATCGTCATTATTCTGGCCGGTCTGCCCATTCGATTGATGGTTGGGCTGGCTGTTGCCGCGGTTCCAGGAGCACTCCTGCTGTGGAATTACATGCAGGATTATCAGAAGCAACGTGTTCTCACGCTACTCGACCCGAATAGCGACCCGCTTGGCGCCGGCTACAACATTATTCAGTCCAAAATCGCAATTGGCTCAGGCGGCTTGTTCGGCAAGGGATGGACCAACGGCTCACAGGCGCACCTCGAGTACCTTCCCGAACGCGATACTGACTTTATCTTCGCGGTCATGGGTGAAGAGCTTGGGCTACTGGGCGTGCTGTCACTATTAGCGCTATATGTTTTTGTTATTGGTCGCGGCCTCTATATCGCCATGCAGGCGCCCGATACATACTCGCGACTTCTGGCCGGTTCCATCAGCCTGACTTTTTTCGTTTACGTATTCGTTAATACGGCAATGGTCACAGGTCTGATCCCGGTGGTCGGCGTTCCTTTGCCACTGGTCAGTTTCGGCGGAACCTCCATGGTGACGTTGATGGCTGGATTCGGTATTCTGATGTCCATTCACTCCCACCGGAAACTGTTGCCGCGTTGATGACCCCCCGACTAATTGCTGGCATCGCTGCTCTACTTTCATCTGTGTCACCGACTTACGCCGTCGATCTCGAACGGCCCGACGTCAAGGTGTTCATGGATATGATGGTCCAAGAACACGATTACGACCGCGAGACGCTACAAGACATTCTTCGGCAAGCAGAGATCAAGCAGAAGATCGTTGATTCAATAAGCAGGCCGGCGGAAGGAACGCTGACCTGGGCCGAATACCGTCCTATTTTCATGACTAAGGAGCGTATCCAGGCTGGCGCTGTGTTTTGGCACGAGAATCGCGCCGCACTCGAGACAGTGAGCAGCGATACAGGTGTGCCCATCGAAATCATGGTTGGCATTATCGGCGTTGAGACCTACTTCGGCCGCATCACCGGCGGGCATCGCGTGCTGGACGCGCTTGCCACCCTGTCATTCGCATACCCGCCGCGTTCAAAGTTTTTCCGCAGCGAGCTCGAGCATTTTCTCCTGCTTGTGCGCGAAGAGGACATGCAGGCAACCGATGCAGTTGGATCCTACGCCGGCGCAATGGGGCGGCCACAATTCATGCCATCTAGCTACCGTGCCTATGCCGTCGATTCAACAGGCGACGGAAAACGAGATATCTGGAATAACTGGACAGACGTTGCCGGCAGCATCGCTAATTATTTTCTCGAGCATCGCTGGAAAACCGGTGAGGAAGTCGTTGCACTGGCTACAACCGGAACAAACTGGAGTGGTTTTTCACCCAGGAATATTTTGAAGCCCGAGGACACGGTCAACTCACTGAGCAAGAAAGGCGTGATGTTTTCTACGAATTTACCGAATGACGATATAGCCCAATTGATAACACTGGACGGCGCAAACGGCAGTGAATACTGGGTCGGCTTCCACAATTTCTTTGTTATCACACGCTATAACCACAGTGCGATGTACGCGTTGGCGGTGTATCAGTTGGGCCAGGAAATCGCACTGGAGGTTAGCCAGTGACCCTTCGTCGCGTTGCAAGACACACATGGTTGTTGATTGTTGGCATATTGCTCGCGAGTTGCGGTTCGAATGAAGTCAGAGACAGCGCTCCCGAATCTGGCAGTGCGTCGATTCCCAACCTGCCCGGCGACGCTGTACCCCGCCCGGAACCCAAGAGCCGTTACGGCAACGGCCCTGTTTACGAAGTGCTCGGCAAACGCTACGTCGTCATGGACAGCGGCAGCGGTTTCAAGCAACGCGGTGTGGCTTCCTGGTACGGCAAAAAATTCCATAACAAAATGACATCCATGCAAGAGCCCTACGACATGTATGCGATGACCGCGGCACACAAAACCCTGCCGCTACCGTCTTACGTAAGCGTGCGTAACTTGAGCAACGACAAAACCGTCGTCGTTCGGGTCAATGACCGCGGCCCTTTCGTCGACAACCGAATCATCGACCTGTCTTACTCAGCGGCGTTGAGGTTGGACATGGTGCGTGATGGCACGAGCCTCGTCGAAATAGAGGTGGTCGGCTTTGGCAAACCATCTGGCGACAGACCTGTTCGCCGCTCGACTGATCCGGGAAATACATCTCCGCCGCCCGCAACTTCAAGTGCGCACAAGATTTATGTGCAAGTAGGCGCATTTGGCAGCCGCGAGAATGCTAGCCGGCGACTGGGCGCGCTTAAGTCGGCGGGTATCGGCACAGCATTCGTCATCAAGGACACCAGCAGCAACCCGGTGCTTTACAGAGTGCGTATTGGGCCAATCAAGGATGTTGTGCAGTACGACATCCTCGTCGAGGAACTGGAAAACCTCGGCATCTCGGACCCGTACCTCATCACCGAATAAGCATCCGTCCGGAAATGCCGGTTCGAAGAGCGCGTACCCGGTAGCGTGCCCGTGCGCAATGTCGGTAGAATACGCGGCCTATTCTTTTTTTGCCGCCGGATACCAATGAAAGCCCGCCTACTCGCACTAATCTCACTGTTTGTCGCCGCCAATGTAATTGCGGCGGATATTCGTCCGATGCCCAGCCCACCGATCATCGGTGCAACGAGCTATCTGGTCATCGATAGCCAGACCGGTCACGAGATTGCTGCACTGGAGCCTGACAACCCGGTCGCGCCCGCCAGCCTTACGAAGTTGATGACTGCCTATGGCATCTTTCACGCGTTGAAAGAGAACCAGATTACATTGCAGGACGAAGTCACGATAAGTGAGAAAGCATGGCGGGCCGAAGGCTCGCGAATGTTTATCGAAGTGGGCAAGCGCGTGTCCGTGCAGGATCTGTTGCTCGGCATGATTGTGCAATCCGGAAACGACGCCAGCATCGCACTGGCAGAGCACGTCGCGGGATCGGAATCTGTTTTCGCCGAAATGATGAATCAATATGCCCGCTCACTCGGCATGCTCTCAAGTAACTTCAGGAACGTTACTGGCTTGCCCGATGATGACCACTACTCGACGGCGCGGGACTTATCGGCTTTGGCGCGCGCGATCATCAACGAATTTCCTGAGTACTATAAATGGTACTCCGTTAAGGAATTTACGTTTAACGACATCAAGCAACCGAACCGCAATAACCTGTTATGGCGCGACGATTCTGTCGACGGAATGAAAACGGGACATACGGACGCGGCCGGTTACTGCCTTGTGTCGTCCGCCGAGCGCGATGGCATGCGTGTTATTTCTGTCGTGCTTGGCACGTCGAGCAGCAAATCAAGAATTGACGGTAGCCAGGCGTTGATCAACTTCGCGTTCCGGTTCTTTGAAACCCGGCTTCTGTACAAGGCCGGTGAAGAGATAAGCAAAGTGCGCGTTTGGAAATCGGCTAACGAATACACATCGCTCGGCGTCCTTGAGGATCTGTACGTCACCATGCAACGCGGCGCATACGATTCGCTCGAATCCGTTTTGAATATTCCAGCCGTTATTCTCGCACCTGCGGCGCAAGGCCAGCCACTCGCCGAGATCAAGGTAAGCCTTAACGGCAACGAACTGGTCAGCGAACCACTACGCGCGCTCGCCGATAATCCGTCCGGGTCGATCTGGCAACGCACAGTCGATAGCGTCAGTCTCTGGTTCGAATAGGCAGACGGCGAGTTTAGTGAACGACGAAACCTTACTCGAGTTTCCATGCGCCTTCCCTATCAAGATGATGGGGCGCGATACGCAGGACTTCAGGGACACTGCTCGCGCGCTTGTCGAGCATCACACCGGCCCCCTCGACGTGCAAAGTATCAAGGTCGCGACAAGCCGCAATGGCAATTTCGTTTCGATAACCATCACCGTGCAAGCGCAGAGCCAGCAGCAGCTGGACGACATCTACCGTGACGTTTCCTCACACGAGGCCGTCCTGATGGCCTTATGAGCAATCTCGTCATTCGCGAGTTCGGCTTACAGCCTTACGAACCTGTATGGCACGCCATGCAGGAATTTACGAACATGCGCGATGAGTCGACTCCTGACGAAATCTGGTTCACCGAGCACGAAAAGGTTTTCACGCTGGGGCTCAATACGGCACCCGAGCATCTTCTGGAGACTGGCGACATCCCCGTCGTCCAGATTGACCGCGGCGGCCAGGTCACTTATCACGGGCCCGGCCAGCTAATGATCTACCCGCTTATCGACCTGCGCCGTGCCGGCCTCGGAGTCCGCGACCTTGTAACGGCGCTGGAGCAATCTGTCGTAGATCTTGCCGCGGAATATGACATTGATGCGGCGAGCCGGAGAGACGCACCGGGCGTGTATGTCGATGGCGTCAAGCTCGCAAGCATCGGGCTTAGAATTCGACGCGGCTCCAGCTTTCACGGCATGGCGTTGAATGTCGATACAGACCTGGAGCCTTTTTCTCGTATTAATCCTTGTGGATTCAAGGGGTTAGAGGTCACCAGTCTTGCGCGTCTTGGCGCCGAATCGAATCTCAACGCTGTGCGCGATCGACTATTGCCGCATCTGGTTGCTCACCTGAAAATGGATTAGGCGTTGAGTTCTGCCAGTCTGTCGGGCGTTCCAACGTCTTGCCACTGCCCCGAGTAAACACTACCGGATAATGTACCGGCGTCGGCGGCGGCTCGCAGCATAGGCACCAGTGAAAATCGGCCCGGCGTGCAGTCAGCGAAGAATTCGGGGCGGTAGACGGCGATACCGCTGAACGTAAGTTCCGGATTGCTGACGTTTCGCACGCGCCCATCAAGCAGACCGAAGTCCCCGGTCGGTCGGTAATCTGGCTTGGGCACCAGGACGAGATGACCCACGCATTGCTCATGCAAATCTTCGAGCGGCAACGGCATGTCGCTGTAAATGTCTGCGTTCACGACCAGAAATGGATCGGACCCGAGCATTGGCAACGCACGATGAATGCCGCCGCCCGTTTCGAGAATATTGTCACCCTCCGGACTGTAAATGACATTGAGACCATATACGGCTCCGGAGCCGATCTTTTCGATTATTCTGTCGCCAAACCATCCGAGGTTGATGACGACGGTCTCTATGCCAGCCGACGCAAGCGCCCGCAGATGGTGTTCAAGCAAAGAGCTGCCGCGCACTTCTACCAGTGCTTTTGGCACCGATGCGGTAATTGGCATCAGGCGCTCGCCGCGGCCGGCGGCAAGAACCATCGCTATCATGAGTTTTCCTGCAATGTGGGCAGACATCGCTCGCTAATTAGCTGCGCAAGAAAACCAAGCGCTTCATATCGCGACCCGAGTTCGACGATATAGCCCAGCGTTCGCGGCACATCGCCCATATACACAGCTTTGCCATCGCGGTGATTGAGTCTCGCAAAAATTCCCGCAGCCTTGAGATGTCGCTGCACACCCATGAGTTCGAAGTAACGCATGAACTGATCTACATCCAGCCGATCGTGAATAGAGGAATCGCTGGCCGCGTAAAAGTCGCGCGCCCACTCGTGCACTTGTTCCTCCGGCCAACGAACGTAGCAGTCCTTGAGTAGCGATACGAGATCG
>CAYTNO010000103.1:0-6767 GCA_964439125.1 uncultured Woeseiaceae bacterium
TACCGGTAGGATGTCCTGTAGCCGTCCAGGAACGAATTAACACAATTGGGGAACTCTGTGAAAGCGTCTGACCTGTTAGTCCAGTGCCTGGAGGAAGAGGGCATCGAGTACATATTCGGAGTACCCGGCGAGGAAAACGCCGACTTCATGATATCTCTCGAACAATCGAAAAAAATCAAGTTCATATTGACTCGCCATGAGCAGGGTGCCGCCTTCATGGCAGAAGTTTACGGCCGACTGACAGGTAACCCTGCGGGCTGCCTTGGCACGCTGGGACCCGGTGCGACCAACCTGATTACCGGTGTTGCCGACTCCAACATGGACCGCGCACCGATGCTGGTGCTGACCGGCCAGGGGTCGACGGATCGCCTGCACAAGGAATCGCACCAGATCATGGACGTCGTCAGTATGTTCAGGCCCGTGACCAAGTGGACAACAACGATTCTCAACGCGGACACGATTCCGGAGATAGTCCGTAAGGCTGTGCGGCTCGCACGCAGCGAAAAACCCGGCGCCGTGCACATCGAGCTACCTGAAGATATCGCGAGTATGGAGTCAACTGCGGAGCCGATGCTACCTCGCCGTTTTCGTCGCTCCGTACCCGACGACAAGATCGTGGACCAGGGCTTCGCCATGCTGCAGGAGGCAAAGCGCCCCATCATTCTCGCCGGCAATGGCTGCATTCGTCGTCGCGCCAGCAAGCAGTTACGTCACCTTTGCGAGAAAACCGGTATCGGCGTCGTCAGTACTTTCATGGCGAAGGGATGCGTCGACATGGATGCAGAATATTGCCTGTACACGGTCGGCCTCGGCACGAAGGATCGAATTTCAGTGGCAATCGATGATGCTGACCTGGTTATTACGCTGGGTTTCGACATGGTCGAATACCATCCGCAACTTTGGAACTCGAATAAGGACAAGCGCATTCTGCATGCTGATTTTCTGCCTGCTGAAATCGACGAACACTATCACCCCGAAACTGAACTGGTCGGCGACCTTGCGCACGCGCTCTGGATGCTCAACGAACGCCTGGACGAGCATGACGCACCTCGTTATGACCTTGCGACGCAACGCAAATCCCGCGAAGAAATGGCCGCGGACTTTGCCGAACACAAGGACGATGCAACCGAAGGCACGATACGACCGCAAAAGGCACTCTGGGACGCGCGCCAGGTCATGGGGCCGCACGACATACTCCTGTCAGACGTCGGTGCGCACAAGATGTGGATCGCGCGACATTATCAATGCCATGAGCCCAACACCTGCCTGATCCCGAACGGCTTTTGTTCGATGGGCTTCGCGCTGCCCGGCGCGATCGCGGCGAGTATCGTGCACCCGGATCGACGCATCCTAAGCATTTCCGGCGATGCCGGATTCCTGATGAACGTGCAGGAAATGGAGACCGCGACGAGAATCGGCAGCAACATTGTAGCGATGGTCTGGGAGGACAATGAATACGGCCTTATCGCCTGGAAACAAGAAGCTCATTTTGGTCGCCACACCGATCTCGCGTTCGGCAACCCCGATTGGAAATTGCTTGCACAGTCGTTCGGCTGGCACGGCCACTACGTCGAGAATGCCGCCGATCTTGCACGCACACTTGATGGGGCATTTGAAGAGTCCGGACCGAGCCTCGTCGTCATTCCCGTCGACTACCGTGAGAACGAGCTGCTAACGAAAAAGCTCGGTGAGATCCAATGCGTGATCTGATGCTCGAAACATCGCAACCGGCGACGGGCCTGTTGCCGGTGACTTCGCCCTATGACGGCCGTGAACTCGATCAGGTCAAAATGTGTGGCGCAGGTCATGTCGACGACGCGTTGCTTGCTGCGCATTCGCTGTTCCGTGACCGCAATAGCTGGTTATCAATCCCCAGACGGCTGGAGGTTCTGAGCAAGACAGCAGAAATTATGCAGTCACGGGTCGAGGAATTGACCTTGCTTGCGACAAGCGAGGGTGGGAAGCCCTACGCCGATTCGAAAGTCGAGGTCATACGGGCGGTCGATGGAGTGCGTCTATGCGCAGAGTCGCTACGAGCACATCCCGGCGATGTGATTCCTCTTGGTACGAGTCAGGCCACAACCGGGCGTGTTGCGTTCACCCAGAAGGAACCTATTGGTGTCGTCGTCGCCGTCAGCGCGTTCAATCACCCGCTCAATCTCATTGTTCACCAAGTCGGGCCTGCCGTTGCGAGCGGTTGCCCGGTAATCGTCAAACCCGCAGCCGACACGCCACTATCCTGCATACGCTTCGTTGAAATTCTGCGCGAGGCCGGCCTCCCCAACGCATGGTGTCAGGTCGTGGTGACTGATGAGAGCGCAACGGCCGAGAAGCTCGTTACTGATTCACGTGTTGGTTTTTTCAGCTTCATCGGCAGCGCCCGCGTCGGCTGGATGCTGCGGTCCAAACTCGCAGCCGGTACTCGATGCGCCCTTGAGCACGGCGGTGCTGCACCTGTAATCATCGCGCCGCCGTTTGACCGGGAGGCCGCACTGGCATCAATTCTCAAGGGCGGTTTCTATCACGCCGGCCAGGTGTGTGTATCCGTGCAACGGCTTTTCGTGCCACAGGCAGAAGCGGTCGAATTTGCGGAGGCGCTGGCGCGACGCGCGTCCGAGCTGGTCGTTGGAGCGCCCGAAGATGCGAAAACAGAGGTTGGCCCACTGATCCGATCCGCCGAGGTCACACGCGTCGCTGAGTGGGTTGATGAGGCTATCGCGGCCGGTGCCAAACTGCTCTGTGGCGGCAAGAAACTTTCCGATACTTGTTATGCCCCCACCGTTTTGCTCGATCCACCCGACGATGCGCGGGTGAGCACAATGGAAATATTCGGCCCCGTCGTTTGCGTCTATGGTTATGACGACCTTGATGCCGCTGTGGATCAGGCCAACGGGCTGCCTGTCGCGTTTCAGGCTGCAGTTTTTACAGATAACCTCGATCGGGCGTCGGAGCTTTACAAGAGCCTCGATGCCTCCGCCGTCATGATCAATGACCATTCCGCGTTTCGTGATGACGCGATGCCATTCGCCGGCCTGCGAGAGTCCGGGCTTGGTGTCGGCGGCATTCCCTACACGATAAACGATATGCAAATCGACAAGATGATGGTTATCAGGTCCGCTGGTCTCTGAGCGATCTGTACCCGGATATCCGCAACGTCTGACAAGTCAAATCGACCTGGGCCCCGACTAGAGATAGAGAGCCGGCGTAATGACATTATTGATGCCCGCTGCACGAAGTCGTTCGGCGGCCTTGTCGACACCGACTTTGGACATCTTCTCCCAATCGAGCGCTTTGCCTTTCACGCCGTGGTGCTGAAAGGCGTTCAGCTTTACGCGGGTGTCGTCGCCAAGCGTTCTGACGAATTCAATCAGGCCGTCCAGCTCAGCGTCGTTGTCAGTCTTACCGGGGATCAACAGAAAGCGCAGTTCATGCAGTTTTCCAGCCGCATGCAGAAATCGCGCTGACTGCAGACTCTTGAGATTATCTTTAGTAGTCAGTTCCCGGTGAGTGGGATTGTCAAAACTCTTGATGTCGAGCATGACGCCATCGGTAACCGGCAGCACGCTCTCCCAACCTGATTCACCCAGGTAGCCGTTACTGTCAATAAAGCAGCTTAGCTTGGCCAGCTCATCATCCGACTTGATTGCCTCAAACAGCGCGATGACAAATTGCAATTGCTTTGTCGGTTCGCCGCCCGAGACCGTGACCCCAGTCAGAAACGGTAAATGCTCACGCAACAGCTCCAGCACCTCCGCAACACTGTATTGGCGCGCTATGGGATCGTATTGCGCAATCGTACTGGGGTTGTGGCAGCACGCACAGTTGAAGTTGCAGCCCTGCAAAAAAATGACGAGCCGGTTGCCCGGCCCGTCCACGATTGAATAGGTGAGGATGTTACTGACTGTAGCCTGGATAGAGCTCATTACCCACCACCCGCGGTCTGCGATCGAGTATTCCGGTTACGTCGGCGGCTTCCGCTCCCAGCACGGTCGTATTCGTGCGAGACCCTTTTTGCTCGTTGAATTTCTTGATGTCTGACAAGCGAATCATGTACCCGGTCACACGCACGAGGTCGTTACTCGCAACATTCACCGTAAATTCCCGGAAGCCGCAAGAAAGAGCACCCTTGCAAAGCTGCAACATCGCTTCGGGATTGTTCTTGATGGACTCGTCCACCGTGAGAATCTCGCTGATACCGGATGGATAGTATTTGTGATGCGCCGCAAGCGCCTGCACATGCGTGACAGGATCCGGCTCGGTGCCGTAGGGAATGCGCACCCCCGGCGTCGCTCCAATATCATCGCTCAGCCCGGCCTGTGAATGCAGCAGCGCACGGCCTGGCCATACATTGTTTAGCGGCCGCTCGTTGACTGCTTCAGACAAAACGCGAGAAATCCTGTGCCCAAGCGCGTTCGCCTGCTCGTCGAATCCGTAACGACCCTCTCGCCCTTCTTTTTCCTGGAGCGTATTGACTGCCTCTGCCATCGCAAAAACGCCAAACATAACGGTGAACCGATCCCGTTCGATCCAACCCTCCTCGACAAGAAAACTGTGGAAGAAATTGGACTCGTCAAACAAGTAATCCACTCGCGCCTGGGCTAGCCGGAAGTTCAGCTCTACGTAGCGTGGCAGCACATCCGAAAAGAAATTCTCTTCACCGCTGGATCGTAAAGCGACCTCCTTCAGATTAACCCTTGCCAGCGTGGAAGCGCCGCCGGCAAGCGGCAGCACGTTGTAGCAACTCACGATGCCGTAGCCACGTTCGTCGAAGGCTTCGGCATGAACAGGGTGATTGGCGATATGTGGCTTAGAGCACTCAACGATATTGTTGCTGGCAATAGCCAAAATCTCCTCGCCGCTAACTTGCGCGTCGTAGAGAAATGTCAGGTTCGGTGCGATCTGTTTCAGTTCCGCGTCGACGCGCAAGATTGTGCGAGCCACTCGATTATCTGTCGGTCCGATATTGGCATGCATGAACGCATCGGGCAGCGTGCGGTCGAGGTAGCGCCAGAACAGTTTGATCTTCGTGTAGAGATCCTCATCACTGACGCCATCGCAAAATGGCAACAGGAGCGTATCCAGATGTCCGATGAACACCGGCATGCCAGTGACGGAAGGCACATGATGATAAGCGATCATCAATGCGCTGATGGCTTCGTCCAGCGTCTCGGGAACGGGCAGTTCCAAATACTCGCTGCCATTTGCAAGGACGATGCTGTAGTCGGGCAGGACGTATCGCGGCTTGTAGGGCGCATGCCCTTCATACATGTCGCAGATAACTCGCTGATCCAGCGCCTCCTGGGTCTCGGCATCCAGCGCTGGGTAGGCCAGCATGTTCTCAGCCTCCAGCGACAGATAGTGAGCCTTTTGCCCCGGGCTCAGCGTTGCGTCATTGGCGATGCTGCGCAGTTTGTTGACCGTGTCCTTCATCACGCCACTCCGTGTGTGGTGTCGTACGACCCTATATTAGCCGAAAACCACCAGTCTTTTTGCGGAACCCTTCATAATGCTGTGAACGTCTGAAGTAACATTCCAAGCAGAATCGACAGACCGGGGAAGACGATGCCACTTTTTGACAAGACCGAGCTGGAGCAGGCCGCTCAACTGGTCCGCACCCAGATGCTGCCGACACCACAATATGTCTGGCCGCTCATTAACGAGGCTGTGGGTACCGAGGTTTGGGTGAAGCACGAGAATCACACGCCAACCGGCGCTTTCAAGGTTCGGGGCGGGATTACCTTCATGGACTGGCTTGTGCGCGAGCACCCTGAAGTACGCGGAATTTGTACAGCGACGCGCGGCAACCATGGCCAAAGTCAGGCCAGGTCGGCGACAGCCGCGGGGCTGAGCGCCAAGGTTTACGTCCCACAAGGCAACTCAAAAGAGAAGAATGCGGCGATGCGTGCTTTCGGCGCCGAGCTGATCGAGTTTGGGGACGATTTTGACACCGCACGAACTGAGGCGATGAGAGTAGCGGAGGAAGAAGGTCTGATGATCGTCCCGCCTTTTCACCCTGAGCTTGTTCGCGGCGTGGCGACCTACGCATATGAGTTGTTCACGCACGTTTCAGATCTTGACACAGTCTATGTGCCCATCGGCTGTGGGTCAGGTATCAGCGGCCTGATCACAACGCGCGATGCCCTGGGCTTGAAGACAAAGATCGTAGGCGTCGTTTCTGATGGGGCGCAGACCGCCAAACTGTCATTCGACGCCGGCCAGTTGTTAGAGACCGAAAGTGCTGACACTTTTGCCGATGGCATGGCCGTGCGTGTGCCCGTTGCGGAAGCATTCGAGATCTACTCAAAGGGCGCAGAACGAATTGTCACGGTGACTGACGATGAGGTGGCCGAAGCGATGCGTCTCTATTTTCAATCGACGCATAACGTCGCCGAAGGTGCTGGCGCGGCGCCACTTGCTGCACTGATGCAAGAGCGCGATCAGATGAAGGGTCGTAAAGTTGCTGTCATCCTCACCGGTGGCAATATTGACACCGATTGGTTTTCGCGGGTTTTGCGTGGGGAAACGCCGAGCAGTTCATGACGGCCCGCTTACCCGAATAATATAAGCTTTTGACTTAAAGAGATTTGCCATGCTCACTCGATTGACAGCGCTAGTCGCATTATCACTACCCGTCCTTGCCTTCGCAGAAGCACACGAGCTCGAGGGAGATTATTTGTACAGGGTCTCGACAGTGCGTGCTGCCCCGGGCTCGCTGGCCGAACTGTTGGACTGGGCGGCGACAGTTCGAGACGCAGACTACTTCGAAG
>CAYTNO010000104.1:0-6720 GCA_964439125.1 uncultured Woeseiaceae bacterium
GTAGTCGACGATGTGAACGTGAATGTCCGATGTTTCGAGTACGCGAAGCTGAACGTTAGCGTCCGCGAGCAAATTTGCCGATGTCAGCAGCGCGGCCAGCGCCAATGCGGCAGGCAGGATTGGACGTGCTGTCATGGTTCTCCCTTGATTGGCTCGATGTGTGTTGTCGCGAGCCAGGTAGCGCTCCGACATTCTATTGTGAAAGGCAAGTCCCACGATTGCAAAAACAAGTAATTGAATTATTTCAAGCACTTGCTTATGGTGCTGCCTTGGACAGGCCCTCATGCGAGCTGTACTTGAATGTTATTTACTGACGTTATACGAAGCAAACGCGACGGCGGCGAACTGTCAGACGATCAGATTCGGTTTTTCGTCGACGGGCTTGCTGACGAAAGCATCCCGGCAGAGCAGGTATCTGCGCTGGCAATGGCGATATTCCTGAATTCGATGACCTTTGAAGAGGCGGGCAAACTGACGCTGGCGATGGCGCGGTCGGGCAACGTGCTCGAGTGGCAGGACCTGGAGTTCGATGGCCCTGTTGTCGACAAGCATTCGACTGGCGGTGTCGGCGATAAGGTCAGCTTCATGCTGGCTCCGATTGCGGCGGCCTGCGGTTGCTATGTGCCGATGATCTCGGGCCGTGGCCTGGGCCATACTGGTGGCACGACCGACAAAGCCGAAGCGATTCCGGGTTACAACACGGCACCGGATTTTGCAGCATTTCGGAAGATCGTCAAAGACATTGGTTGCGCGATCATCGGTCAGACCGCGGATCTCGCACCTGCTGACCGCCGCCTGTACAGCATTCGCGATGTAACTGGCACGGTCGAATCTGTGCCGTTGATAACGGCGTCCATTCTATCCAAGAAGATCGCGGCCGGGCTCGATGCGCTGGTCATGGACGTTAAATCGGGTAGCGGTGCCTTTATGCCGACACCAGAGCGCGCACGAAAACTTGCCGACAGCATCATCTCCACGGCGGCTATGGCGAATTTGAAGACGCACGTGCTTATCACCGACATGAACGAGGTATTGGGACGTACGGCTGGCAATGCTCTGGAGATAGCCGAGACGGTCAGCTATCTGAGGAATGACGAGCGAGAGCCGCGTCTCGACGCTATCGTGCTCGGGCTGTGTGCGGAGATGCTTGTTGCGACCGGCATTGAATCAGATCGCGCTGTGGCGACAATCAAGTGCGACGAGGCTGTTACCAGCGGCCGGGCTCTGGAGATTTTCGGGCAAATGGTCGCAGCGCTTGGCGGGCCGACCGACTTCATCGAGAACAGCGAGCGGCACCTGATCGCGGCAAGTGTTGTGCGACCAGTTCATGCAGAAGGTTACTTGACGACTGTAGATACGCGCGGGGTCGGTAACTCGATTATTGAGTTGGGTGGCGGTCGTCGACGCGTCGGTGAGGCGCTCGATTTATCGGTTGGCTTCAGTGAGTTCGCATCAATCGGCACTTTGCTGGACAACGATACGCCGCTGGCCATTGTGCACGCGGCGTCAGAGGACGATGCGGCGCGAGCCGAACAACATTTGCTCGACGCTTGCACGACGAGCGACACGGCACCACCGAAACAGGCTGTAATTCACGAGATTCTGTCCTGAAAGGCCTGATCTTTGCGGTATGCTTGTGCAGGCGCTCGATAATAAGAATAACTAACTGGGGGAAACCATGCCGGCTAATCTGATCGGAATTCTTGGCATCATCGTGATCCTTGGGATCGCGGTCGCGTTCTCGGGCAACCGTAAGGCAATAAATTTAAGGGTCGTAGGTGCAGCATTTGCGCTGCAGGCGGTCATCGCTGCAATCGTTCTGTACTGGAGCGGTGGCAAGGAAGCGATCGAGAAGTTGAGCTTCGGTGTGTTGGCAATTATCGAATTCGCGAACGCCGGCATCAACATGGTTTTTGGCCCATTGGCGGATAAAGAGGGTATTGGTTTCAGTTTCGCGTTCAACGTACTCCCGATCATCATTTTTTTCGCGGCACTAATGTCAGTCATGTACCACCTGCGCATTATGGAGTGGGTCGTAAAGATCGTTGGCGGTGCCTTGCACAAGATAATTGGCACCGGTGCCATTGAATCGATGAACGCGGCGGCTAACATTTTCGTGGGCCAGACTGAAGCACCGCTGGTTGTCAGGCCATATTTGAAAAACCTGACGGAGGCACAATTTTTCGCGGTCATGGTTTCGGGGCTTGCGTCGATCGCGGGGACGGTTCTCGCCGGTTACGTACTAATGGGCGCCGAGCTTAAGTATCTGCTGGCGGCTGCATTTATGGCGGCTCCGGGCGGTTTGCTGATGGCCAAAATCATAATGCCCGATGAAGAGCCTGTTCCGGCGGGCGGCCACGAGAAGCTGGTGATGGAGCGCAGCCACCACAAGAACGTCATTCTTGCGGCTGCTTCGGGCACTACCGACGGTCTGCGCCTTGCTGCCAACATCGGCGCCATGCTCGTGGCATTCGTTGCTTTGATTGCAGTATTCAATGGCCTCGTTGGCTGGGTATTCGGTCTTACGCCCATTGTTTGGATATTCGGTCTCGTAGGTATCGATCTTGCGGCCATCGATGGGGGTGTGACACTGCAGTTAATACTCGGCAAGATATTCCAGCCGCTGATGTACTTGCTGAGCGTGCCGTGGGCTGAGGCAGAAGCGGTCGGCGCGTTGTTTGGCGAAAAACTGATCCTCAATGAATTCGTCGCGTTCTCGCATCTCGATAATTATTTGGCTGGTGCCAGTCCGCGCGCCATTGCTATTGCGACTTTCTCTTTGTGCGGTTTTGCAAACCTGTCATCGATCGCTATCTTGCTCGGGGGGCTTGGCGTGCTGGTGCCCGAAAAGCGGGAGTTGATCGGGCGTTTCGGAATAAAGTGCGTACTGGCGGCGTCGCTTTCAAACCTGATGAGCGCCGCGCTCGCAGGACTGTTGCTGACGTTCTAACGCTGTGACTCGCAAGATCATTATTGATTGCGATCCCGGGCAGGACGACGCTGTCGCCCTGTTCCTGGCGATCGCATCGCCCGGCGAACTGGACTTACTCGGTATTACCACGGTTGCCGGCAACGTTCCGCTCGAACTGACGCAACGCAATGCAAGGCAAATGTGTGATATTGCGGGGCGTTTCGATGTCCCGGTGTATGCCGGATGTGCAGCCCCAATGCGTCGTCCATTACAGACTGCCGAGATGATTCACGGCGAAACCGGAATCAACGGCATCGATGTCATTGAACCCAAAACGCCGTTGCAGCCCAAACATGCTGTGGATTACATCATCGATACCTTGCTCGATGCTGAAGACGATTCGATAACCCTGGTTCCTGTAGGTCCGCTGTCCAACATTGGCACGGCGATTGAAAAGGAGCCGGCCATCTTGCCGAAGATCGAGCAAATCGTTTTGATGGGCGGTGCAATGCGCGAAGGTGGCAATCGCACGCCCTCGGCCGAATTCAATATTCTTGTCGATCCCGAAGCAGCCGATATTGTGTTTCGCTGCGGCAGACCCATCACACAGATGGGTCTTGATGTGAGCCATCAGGTCTTATCGACACGTGATCGTGTTGATCGCATCAAGGCGCTGGGCAACCCGGTTGCCGATGCAACGGCAGCCATGCTGAGTTTTTTTGATCGCTACGACACGGAAAAATACACATCAAAGGGTGCACCACTTCACGATCCTTGTACGGTTGCTTATTTAATCAAGCCGGAATTATTCGAAGGTAAGGTCTGCAATGTATCGATTGAAACTCGCTCGGAATTGACGCTGGGACACACGGCCGTCGATTTCTGGCACGTCACAGATCGGCCCCGCAATACGAAATGGATCCACTCGGTCGATGCGGACGGGTTCTATGATCTGCTTATCGAGCGTCTTGCACGCTTCGGCGGCTGACCAAAGCCGCATCCGCGCCTAGGGAAGATGAAATGACGCGGGCAGAAGTTCTGCTATCGAGTAAGTCTTCCACTCCTTACTGTCATCGATCACAAGAATGCGGGTGTTCTCGTCCGCGAACTCATGAATTCTCTGCCGACAGCCGCCGCAGGGTGTGCACGGCGAATTGTCTTCGTTTCCACCAACAACGGCGATAACCGCAATTGTCCGCCCGCCGTTAGCGACCATCGCTGCTATCGCACCAGCTTCTGCGCAACTGCCGAGCGGGTAGGCGGAGTTCTCAACGTTGCAGCCAACATGCATGCGGCCTTGATCGTCAAGCAGAGCGGCGCCGACGTGATAGCCGGAGTATTCGCAATACGCCTGCTTCTGGGCCGCGGAAGCAGCTTCAATGAGATCCTTGTCGCTTACCGTCATCGCCTAGTCCTGTTTGCGCATTGGGTTGTTCGGATGTGTTGTCCAGTTGGCTTTCTTGTCGCTAATGGGTTGACCGGTTCTTGGGTCTTTGCCATCGCTTAGATGTCGCATACTGATACAACCCTCCACAGGGCAAATGCTGACGCAGAGATTGCAGCCAACACATTCCTCGTCAATGACTTCAAAGTGACGTTCACCATTGACGGTGTGGGTTATTGCCTGATGTGAAGTGTCTTCGCAGACTACGTGGCAACGGCCACACTGAATGCAAAGCTCCTGGTCAATGACGGCTTTTTCGACGTAGTTGAGATTCAGATACTGCCAGTCCGTAACGCTGGGCACGGCCTTGCCGACAAGCTCCGCCACGGAACTCATACCTTTGTCATCGAGGAAAGTGCTGAGCCCATCGGTCAGGTCATCAATGATCTTGAAGCCGTACACCATTGCGGCCGTGCAGACTTGTACATTGCTTGCACCCAGTGCGAGAAAATCGACAGCGTCACGCCAGTTGCTGATACCGCCGATTCCTGAAATCGTCAGATCTGCTGTGTCCGCAGTGCGTGCAATTTCCGCAACCATGTTCAAAGCAATCGGCTTAACTGCCTCGCCACAGTAGCCACCGTGCGTGCCCATGCCGTCGGTCGTCGGGTACATTGTGAGCGTGTCATAGTTCACGCGCATGATCGAGTTGACCGTATTGATCAGTGATACGGCATCGGCACCGCCGTCTTTGGCCGCTTTGGCCGGCGGAAGTATGCTCGCGACATTTGGGGTCAGCTTTACGATGACGGGAATGGACGCGGCTTTCTTGCACCACTCGGTGGTCATCTGAATGTACTCGGGAACCTGCCCGACTGCGGCTCCCATGCCGCGCTCGGACATGCCGTGCGGGCAGCCGAAATTGAGCTCGAGTGCATCGGCGCCAGTGTCCTCGATCATCGGTATGTACTTCGCCCATGATTCTTCGTTCATTGGCAACATCACTGACACGACGAGCGCACGATCGGGCCAATCGCGTTTGACCTGGCGAATTTCATCGAGGTTCGTCTGCAGGGGCCTGTCGGTGATCAGCTCAATATTGTTGAGGCCGATAACACGGCGATCGTTGCTGTGCAGTGTGCTGTAACGGGGGCCACTGACGTTGACGATGTGTGGATCTTCGCCAAGCGTCTTCCAGACAACACCGCCCCAACCGGCCTCAAAGGCACGATTGACGTTGTAGGCTTTATCCGTTGGTGGCGCGGACGCAAGCCAGAAGGGATTCGGCGAGCGAATACCAAGAAATTCAGACGTCAGATTCGCCATTGCCCTATCTCCTATTCGCTCAGGACCTGAGGTGCCGGTCAATCGACAAAGCGGCAACCTTGCCATGTTGGACGGCTGACACGGTCAGGTCGTCACCGCCCGCCACACAGTCGCCGCCGGCCCAAACGCCTTCGATGGAAGTCGCTTGTGTTTCGTCGACCACGATTCTGCCGTATTCCAGCGCGAATCCTGTTAGCTCATCGCCCAGCTTTTCATCGGCCAGTCGCTGGCCGATAGCTTTGAATACGACATCGGCTTCGAGCATTGAGGTTTCCCCGGTAGCCTTCAGCGCTCCTTCTTTATCAAGCTCGGTTCGCGCGAGTTCAATCTCGATAACGGCATCTTGGCGTTGTAGCCCAACCGGCTGTGCCCAGTTATGAATGGTTACGCCGTTTGTTTGCGCGAGATTCTGTTCGAACAGACTTGCACCCATTTGTTCTGGCCCGCGCCGGTAGACAATATCCACACGATCGGCGCCAAGGCGTTTGCTTTGCACGGCAATATCAATGGCCGTCATACCACCGCCAATGACGACCACATTGCGTGCAACGGGAAGTTTGCTCTTGTCTTTGGCCTGCCGCAGGTCGGCAATGTAGTCGATCGCATTTTCGATGCCCGGCACGCTGTCCAGGTCATCGCCAAGTTCATTGACGGATCCAAGCCCAATGCCAAGGAAAACGGCGTCGAACTGCTTGCGAAGCTGCGTAAGCGTGAAGTCTGCGCCGAGCGCAGTATCGTTCTTTACGTCGATGCCACCGATCGACAGAATCCACTCGACCTCTCGCTGGGCGAAGTTGTTAGCGGTCTTGTAGGCGGCAATTCCGTACTCGTTGAGCCCGCCGAGTTTTTCGTCCTTGTCAAACACGACAACGTCGTGCCCGAGTATTGCCAGCCGATGCGCGCAGGAAAGTCCGGCCGGCCCGCCACCAACGACAGCAACAGTCTTGCCGCTGGGTTCCGCTCGTTCGAACAATTGAGTGCCATCTTCGAGAATCGGATCGGTCGCGTATCGTTGCAGCAGCCCGATTTCGACCGGTTTTTCTTCATGGGTGTTTCTTACGCATGCCTGCTCGCACAGCACTTCGGTGGGACAAACACG
>CAYTNO010000105.1:0-6694 GCA_964439125.1 uncultured Woeseiaceae bacterium
TCGGCGAGGACGGCAACAAGCACGTACCCGTCATGTTGCACCGCGCGATATTCGGTTCGCTCGAGCGCTTCATTGGCATTCTGATCGAGCACCACGCTGGCAACCTGCCACTGTGGCTCGCACCTGTGCAGGCACGGGTGCTCACTATTACCTCAGAGGCTAATGACTATGCTGAAGAGGTGGCACAGCAACTTCGCAACGCCGGTCTGCGAGCCGAAACCGATACTCGCAACGAGAAAATCTCTTACAAAGTGCGCGAGCACAGCGTGGAGAAAATTCCGGTACTGCTTGCTGTTGGCCAGCGCGAAGTCGATGAACACAATGTCGCGATGCGGCGGCTTGGCAGTAAGCAGCAGACCGTTTTATCGCTCGATGACGCCATCGCACAGTTGTCTGAAGAAGTGCGAAATCGCGGTTTGGTGAGCGACAACTGACACTCGTCCCCAGCGCGTCAAGCGCGCGTCCGGAGGCCGAAGTCCTGCCTCCTGCAACTCTCTGAAGCCCAAATGTGATGCGGCCTGCAGTTTGAATGTGCGCCACGTCACAAATTCGAAACCCGAAAGGCCATCACTGCTTTGTACGCCGTTTCTCAGAGATATACTCCTTCGACGCAAGGACCGCTAAAGCTATTAAACATAAAGCACCGGAGGAATACGAGTGTCGCTGGAACAATTCAAAAAGCAGGTGTTGTTACTGCATAGCGAACAAAGCACCCTGGACAATCTGAGTACCGGGTTCAACGATCGTTATACGGTGCACTGTGCGACAAGTGGTAGCGAAGCACTAAACACGCTTGGCGAAACTGAGATCGACGTCATCGTGACAGCCCAGGAACTCCCTGGCATGAGCGGACTGGATGCGCTGCGCGAGGCAAAGAAACGTTCACCGGACACAATCGGCATTCTGCTCGCGGGAGATGAGAATGATGGCCTCGAGGCGATGGTCGGTGACAAGGAAGTATTTCAAATCGTCCGCGGAGACGTTACTCCAGCTTCTTTAAAGAACCTGATCGACAGTGTGACGCGCCAGGCGCGTCTGCTCACCCTTGCTGAATCCGCAAATGACACCACCGCCAACGTCGATGAACCGTTGGGCGAACACATTGTCATGGAAACCTCCGAGAATGGTTCAACGATCATTTCGGACGGCACTGGTCGCTTACCAATCCTGGATCCGGCAAGAGTGTCTGCATCTGCGGACGTGGGCTCAAGAGCGGTCGACGTTCTCGTTCTGACACAAGATGAGGAATTCTTGACCACGGTCAGGGAATCGGCCCGCGGCCTTCACAACGTCATCTACGCGAATACTCTTGCGCAAGCAGATGAAGCCGTCCGCAAAAATAAAGTTGGCGTCGCCGTTGTTGACGCCGCGATGGTCGGCGCGAACGCCGAAACTTTGACCATGCATTTGCGGGCAGCCGCACCTCGACTCGTCGCAATCGTTGCTGGTCGCCGCGATGACGGCGAAATGCTCATGGACCTGATCAACCGCGGCAAGGTATACCGCTTCCTGCTGAAGCCCGTATCACCGGGTCGTTCACGGCTCGCTATTGAGGCATCAGTGAAGCACCACCTCGAAGCACCGGACTCTGCATTTATCGTCCCCGGAACCGCCGCACCAAAAGCGAAAGCACAAGCTGCGCCAAAGCCGCAGCCTAAGGTGCAGCCCAAGCCGGAAGTAAAGAAACCAGCAGCACAAACACCCGTGCCGCCGAAACCTGCAGCGCCTCCCAGGGCAGCCAAGCCGCAAAAACCGAAGGCCGTTAAGTCGTCTCCGGCACCTAAACCCGCGGCCGCTATTATCCCTAACAAGAAAGAGGCGTTTTCACCGGTCGAAGCTGGCCTGACAGAGGCATTTGGCGGTGACGATACGAGTTTCACCGAGACTATGACTGGCATCGTTACGTCGGTCGGAAAATCGATTTCCTCTCTCAAAAAACCAAAGGGTGAGAAGAAAAGTGCGCCTGAGGCAAAACCTGCATCTTCAAGTTCCGGTGGCTCGCTATTTGCTAATCCCAAAGTTCTTGGCATCGGTGCGGGAGCACTGGTTGTCCTTGTCGGAATCTCATACTGGATTTTCAGTGGCTCAGACGAACAAGCTGCTGTAGACGAAGCCGCATTCGGTACGCCGTCTTTTTCCCAAGCGGATGCCACATTCGAGACCACGCCGTCTGTCGATGCTGATACCAATGTCGATGATCTTCTTGAAGAGGCCAGACTGGCTACAGCAGCAGGGCAGCTGTTCAACCCGCCAGGGGGCAACGCTATCGAACTGTATTGGTCTGCATTGCAAATATCACCCGAAGATTCGGAAATTGCTGCTGAACTGAATGCCGCCATCGAGCAATCGCTCAGCTTGGCTGAGTCAGCCATGCTGGAAAATCGAGTCGAAGATGCCGCGGCGGCACTGCAACGCATCGCGCTAGTTCGCCCTGGCAATTCACGCTTGCCATTTCTCAACGCACAGCTTGCTCAAGTACAATTGCGAAACTATCTGGATGAAGCTCGTCTCGGCATTCGCGAGTCTCGGTTTGAAGACGCACGCTTTGCTCTTGATGGTGCGCGATCTCTCGTGGTCACCGATGCTTCCGAAATAGACGCCGTCGCCGACGAACTCAACGCCGCACAGAGCAGTCAGCGTGTTGGTGACGTCCTGGAGAAGGCTAACGCCCGACTCGAGGAGGGTGCGCTCATCGCGCCGTCAAACGACAACGCACGCTACTACTATGAGCTCGCGCTGAGCAACGATCCCGGTAACGCCGCTGCGCGACAGGGACTTGCCGTGATCGCAAGCAAACTTGTCCTGCAGGCTCGTACACAAATTGATGCGCGGAATTTCGACGAAGCCGAAGCCCTGCTTGCAGATGCGCGACGTCTCGACCCGTCCAGCAGTGAGTTGAATACCTCAACGGCCGCACTACAAACTGCACGTGAACAGCTGGCACAGCAGCGAGCAGCTGCCAACAAGCGTGCTGCTGACAAGCTTGCGGCTGACAAACTTGCGACTGACAAACTTGCGGCTGACAATCTTGCGACTGAACAAGCAATCGCAGAGCAGCGTGCCGCGAACGAACGTGCGCTTGCCGAACAACAGGCCGCCGCCGCAAATGCGGAGCCGATCGAGGAAGCAACGGTAGCCAAAACATACGCAGAACCCGTGAGCGCCGAACCTGAGAGTCAAATACTCGCCGCGCCGAATGCTGAGCCAGTTGCTGCCGATGAATCGTCATCTGTCGACGCGGATACCGCCGCTGCAGTTGCCCCGCAGCAGTCGCGGCCTGCCTTCATTGTGGATGCTCCTGTTGCTGTCAGCTCGTTGCAACGAGTCAAATACGTCGCACCAAAATACCCACGCGCCGCGCAGAGACGCAACATCTCAGGCTGGGTCGACGTGATTTTTACAGTTGATATCGACGGTTCAGTTACGAATATTTCGATACGCGACTCGAATCCGGGCGATACATTCGTTGCCTCGGCAACCAACGCGGTAGAAGCCTGGAAGTTTGAGCCTATTATGGATAACGGGGTCGCGATTCAGAAGCGCGCCGCCGTTCGAATGCTGTTCGCGCTCGAGTAACCGCCAACAACTGAGCGATCGTAAAATTAATTTTTCCAATCTGGACTAGATAGTACATACAAGCTAGTCTTCCCTGATCAGGATTGTCCTGGCGCGGGGGCGAAAATTGAGCGATTTACAGGCGGTGGCCGAAGAAAAACCGGCGAGGAAGCAGCAAACGCGGAGCGTTGTGACGCAGCAGAAGTTGCTGGATGCCGCTATCCAGGCATTTTCAGAGAACGGATTCAAAGGCACATCGACACGCGATATAGCGGATCGAGCCGGCGTCCACCATCCGCTAATAACGTATCACTTTAGTAGCAAGAAGCAGCTCTGGCGCGCAGCCGCGGATCGGATATTCCGTGAATTCAACATCTCGCTGGTCAAAGCGATGGAGGAAGTTAAAGAGGCGAATCCACGCGCACGCGCCGAGACATTCATTCGAACTTACGTGCGCTATTCGAGCAGCCAACCGGCATTGCACAAGATTATCCTGCAGGAATCGAGCCAGCCAACCGATCGGCTGGACTGGTTGGTGGAAAATCACTTGCGGCCACTGTTCGAAATAGTAGTCCAGTCACTAGCCGAGCTACAGGAGCTTGGCGTGGCGCCGCCCGGCAACCCGGCCCTGCTATTCAATATGATTCGGGTATCGGCGGGTGGATTGCTGGCTCTTAAGCTTGAGTTAAAAGGCACCAGCGACATCGATCTCGACTCCAATGAAGAAATCGAAAAGTTATCGGAAATGATTATTCGGGTATTTCTGCCCGGAAACCAACCTCAGGCCACCTAGCGCGAGGCAAGTTTTTCCTGCATCTCGGCGATAATCGACAGCGCAATCGCAGCAGGTCCTCGACTACCGATGTCCAGTCCCGCCGGACCATGCAGGCGTCCGTCCAACCTTAGCGCCGCGCCAGCTAAGCCTTCAAGCAGGCGCTCACGGCGATTCGCCGGGCCGAGCAAACCGACATAGCTCATATCGGTATCGGCGAGCTGCCGCAGATAGCTACGGTCGCTTGCCAGGTGATGGCTCATGACGATGGCCATATCGAAGCCTGACAAATCCAAAGATGATTGCAGCTCATCCGCCGGAGCGCAGAGGGTCGCAACAGCACCTGAGAAGTCACCATTGTCGATATAGGCCTGACGGTGATCGACGACGGTACAGCGCCAGCCCAGTTCTCTGGCAAAGCGCACGACGGGTTCTGCATCAAGGCCCGCGCCAAGCACGAGTACCTGCGGCGGTGGCTGAACGACGACCGTAAGCTCACTCAGCGACTCGTTTTCGATGGGGATACTGATTTCCGCCGCGGTCTGCCCCCTCAACACAGCCGCAATCTGCTCGAACGGAGCATAGCCGGACGCAGGTAGCAAAGGCTGCAGAAAGACACGCATCAGACCGTCGCAGCCGACACCCATACCCCAGAGTTCATCATCCTGGCCCAGGTCATAGGTCACGCACTGAGTAGCGCCAGAATCGAGCACCTGTTGAGCTCGCACTGCCAGGTCACCCTCCAGGCAGCCACCAGACAGCATCCCCCGAAACAAGCCATTCTCGTCGATCAACATTTGCGCACCGGCCTTACTGTAGGTCGACCCTTTCGTCTCGAATACAGTAGCGAGAACCAGGCGATCACCGTGTGATTTTCGCTCGTCGTAGAATTGCAGCAGCTTATCCGGATTCACGTTGAGCCCTTTTTGGAATACCTGTATTTCAAATCATTCTAAGAAATGTTGCGCCGAAGTCACTCTTGCGCTTGAATATCGCCAGACGAATCCCACATCGTCTCTCTGCAATCAGGAGATAGATTATGAACCAAACAGCGACACATCTGATACCCGTCACCGACGCCAGCTTCGCTGAGGAAGTGCTCAAATCCGATCAGCCGGTGCTCGTCGACTTCTGGGCCGAATGGTGTGCCCCGTGCCGCGCGCTCGGACCAATTGTCGAGTCGTTGTCGGCAGACTATGAAGGCCAGGCCAAGATTGCCAAAGTCGATATCGACGCCAACCAGCAGATTGCCATGCAATTCGGCATACGTTCCATTCCGACCGTAATGCTGTTCGACAAAGGCCAGATCGTCGATACTTTTGTCGGAGTACGGCCAAAATCGGATTACGATGCCGCCTTGAAGAAGCTCCTTTAGACGGCGATTTTCGGGTTTTACTGAGCCGGGCGAGACGCATACAGGTACAACATCTCCATGGCCAGGGCGGCTCCGGCCAGCGCTGTGATTTCACCCACGTCGTAGGCTGGTGCAACCTCGACCAGATCCATACCGACGAGGTTAATTCCGGCGAGCCCGCGCAGTATTTCCAGCGCCTGATAGCTGCTAAGCCCACCACAAACCGGCGTGCCCGTGCCGGGCGCGTAGCTCGGATCGAGGCAATCAATATCGAAAGTCAGATAGGCCGGCCTTTCGCCGACGACCGACTTGACCTTCTCGACTACCGCAACGATACCGTTCTCGTGTACCCATGGCGCATCGAGCACATTGAAACCCAATGTATCCCTGTTGGTCGTACGCAATCCGATTTGCACTGAACTGGCCGGGTCGACGATGCCCTCTTTGGCCGCATGATAAAACATCGTGCCATGGTCGATGCGATCGTCCTTATCGGGCCAGGTATCGCTGTGTGCGTCGAAATGAATCAAGGACAACGGCGCACCGTGTTTCTTGGCGTGCGCTTTAAGCAATGGATAGGCGATGAAATGATCGCCGCCTAACGCCAGCAGCGCAGGGCCCTGGCTGATGATTTTCGTTGCATGAGATTCGATCGCATCGGGCACCTCCTGTGGTCGCCCGAAATCGAAAAAACAATCGCCATAGTCGACAACGGCAAGTTTGTCGAAAGGATCGAATTCCATACCGTAGGGTTTTTCCCACGCCATGATGGTCGATGCCGCCCGCACCGCACGCGGTCCGAACCGGGCGCCCGGTCGGTTCGTTGTTGCCGTATCTAGCGGCACGCCGGTTACAACAACATCGACTCCCTCAAGGTTGCGCGTGTACTTGCGGCGCATGAAAGATGTCGCGCCCGCGTAGGTCGGCTCAGGTGTTGTGCCGTATAAGTCCTCGCGGATTATGGCGTGATCGCCAGTGTCCTTATCCATTGATTGCCTCTTGCGTCAGATCCA
>CAYTNO010000106.1:0-6613 GCA_964439125.1 uncultured Woeseiaceae bacterium
TCCGTGCCGCCCCCCTATCGTACGACGCTCACTAGGTGAACCTGATTTGGCAAAATCGGGTGAACGGGAAGCCGGTTCAGCGTGATATGTCACGCACATTCCGGCGCTGCCCCCGCAACGGTGATCGAGTTAAACCGTAGCCCCTGGTTCGAAACAATCGAATCGGAGCCACTGCGAACCGCAACATGAGGATCGTGGGAAGGCGCTACGGCAAGGATGCTATCCGCTCGTCAGCCCGGAGACCGGCCCAGTGAAACCTTGAATGGCGCGGCGGGCGCAGGTTCGGGCGAGCGATCAACGCCGTCCCTCCATACTCCCCGCACCATGGTACTCACGACATATTTCGCGTGCGGGCGGCATGCACTGGAGAGACAAAATGTTTACGAACCGACTGGCATCCGCGGCGGCGTTGCTGACGTTGTTGGCGGCGAATGCCGATTGCATAGCGGATGCCGCGCCTGGCGAAACAGTCATCGTCACAGCAACGCGCACAGAAATCCCGCTTAAGGACGCAATCGTCCCGGTTACGGTCATTACACGTGAAGACATAGAGCTCTCGCTCGCCACCGACCTGGCTGAATTGCTTCGCTTCGAAGCTGGCATCGACATTGGCCGCAACGGCGGACCCGGGCAATCGACATCGATATTTCTGCGCGGTAGCGAGAGCAATCACACGCTTGTGCTGATCGACGGAATTCGCATTAACCCGGGCACTTTAGGTGGTGCGGCGATTCAGCACATCGCGCCCGAAGTAATTGAACGCATTGAAATTGTCAAAGGTGCCCGGTCTGCATTGTTCGGTACCGACGCGATTGGCGGCGTCATCAATATCATCACGCGTCGTGCCAAAGACGCCTTCGTCGAAGGCAGCCTTGAGTCCGGCAGCTTTGACACACGATCTGGAAACGTGTCAGGCGGGAATCGCAGCAGCAACGGCGAGTTCGGCGTCACACTAAATTGGCAGACTACCGACGGCTACGCCCCGCGTACGGACTCGGATATTGAACGAGGCTATGAAAACCTGTCAGCCAGTCTGTACGTATCGCGGCAGCTCAAGAGCGGCGATATCAGCATCCGCCACTGGCAGACCAGTGGGATAGTGGAATATCTGGACTTCTTCCTCGCCCCCGTCGACCAGGACTTTGACAATACGACGACAGCCCTGGAGTTGAATTCGAACTTCCCTAATAGCGGCATCAGCAAACTTATCGTCTCATTCGTGCAAGACGAAATTTCTCAAAACCAGGCTGATGACTTCGTCAGCTCCGAGCGGCTGAGCGTGGACTGGCAATATACGCACGCGCTAGCCAACCACACGCTGACGGGCGGGTTAGTTGCCATTACTGAAGATGCTGCAACGCTGAGTTACGGATCAGGGTTCCAGGAGGACACAACTGTGCGCGCGGCGTTCGCACAAGATCAGTGGGCTCACGGTCGCCACAAGGCGTTTGCTGCTGTTCGACTGACGGATCATGAGACCTTCGGCAAACACACCACATGGAATGCTGAGTACGCGTTCGATATCGGCAATAGCTGGACGCTGAACGCCGGCCTTGGTCATGCCTTTCGTGCGCCAGATGCCACCGATCGCTTCGGCTTCGGCGGCAACGTCGATCTCAACCCCGAGCTGGCTGACGATGCTCAACTCGGTCTGCGCTACACGTCCGGAACCGGCCACAGTGTAGATCTCGAAGTCTATCGCAACGACATCGACCATCTGATTGATTTCGATCTACAGGCGTTTGAGCTGAGGAACATCGCAAGTGCGGAAATCCGTGGTGCACAGCTGAGCTACGAGTACCGCGGCGACGGTTTCGCGATTCGAACGGAGCTCGTAAAACAACGGGCAGACAATGCCGACAGCGGAGAGCGGCTGCTGCGACGAGCCGAGGAAACTGCCTCGCTTTCTTACACTCGTGACATCGGCGCGCATCGTCTCGGGCTCTCCATCATTGCGAGCGGTGATCGCGAGGACTACGCAGGTGTCCGACTTGCTGGCTACGTGCTTGCTAACCTGACCGGACAAATAAGACTGAATGACAGCTGGGCCCTGAATGCGCGGATCGAAAACCTGCTCGATAGCGACTATCAGACGGCAGAAAATTATCGAATGCAGCAGCGTGGCGCATTTGTCGAGTTAAGATACCGCTGGAACTGACGAGCTTAAGACAATGGGAAAGAGACTTAGCAAGATTTACACGCGCACCGGCGATGACGGAACGACAGGCCTTGGCGACGGCTCTCGCGTTGCCAAGGACAGCTTGCGCGTCGACGCTTACGGCACCGTCGACGAGGCTAACAGCGCGATCGGTGTGATTCTGTCATTCGACTCTGTGCCAAATGACATTCGCAAAATGCTCACCGAGATCCAGCACGATATGTTCGAACTCGGTGGCGAACTCTGCATTCCGGGGCACACCGCGATCACGGATGACTTCATTTCGCGCCTGGAAACGGAACTCGACGCATTAAATGAAGATCTACCCGCGCTCAAGGAATTCATTCTGCCCGGCGGCGGACAAGCTGCGGCGGCCTGCCATCTCGCGCGCACGATTGTTCGCAGAGCAGAACGCATAAGCACGACTCTTGCGGGCTCCGAATCAGTTCGACCTGAAGTGCTTCGATACCTGAACCGGCTGTCTGACCTCCTATTCGTCGTCGCTCGCGTGCTCTCGCGGGCAGAATCTGGTCAGGAAGTGCTCTGGAATAGGGAACGCATCTAGCAGAAACGTCCATTATCGCTCATGCTGAATCTCTGTTTGCTCGCGCGACCTGCAACGCGTCACAAACCGCCTTCGCCGCAATCAGTAAGCGGGGCGTTGCCCGTCCAATTTCATCGGCTGGCATGAGGAAACGATTCTTGTAGCGGTTCGCGGCAATGTGCGGCCAGCGGTTCCATTGGTCGAATGCACCATCGCCCGCGTCGCTACTCGCGAACATCGCTTCCGGGTCGCGCTCGACCACTGCCTCGACCGATACCGTCGGCGCAAGCCCATCCAAATCGGAAAACACATTGCTGCCGCCGCACAAATCGATGAGCTCGCTGACATAGTGCTGATTGTTAATCGTGTAGAGCGGCCGCTTATCAACCTGGTAAAAAACACGCACATCGTCTGCGTTAGCGTAACGCTGCTCGAACGCTTGCAGGCCTTGCGCGTATATAGAGGCAACATCGTTTGCCGTATCGACACTGTCCGTGAGCTCTCCAATGCGCCGTAACGCGCCTGCAACATCGGCAAGTTTCCGAATTTGAATGACTTCTACGGTATAGCCAAAGTGTCTTAGCTCATCGACTACGTGTGCCGGTGTGCCACCCTGCCAGGCGAGCAGCAGATCGGGGTTTAGCATCGCAAGCTGCTCATGATCGACTGCAAACGCATCACCAATCAATGGGAGCTCGAGAGCCTCCGCCGGATAGTCGGAGTAAGCACTGACGCCGACCAGTTTATCGCCAGCACCGGCAGCGAATACGAGTTCAGTCAGGTGGGGAGCGAGCGTCGCAATTCGAGCGTGATGCACGGTCGAGGTCGGTTGATCAGCATCTATCGAACAACCGCCGATGCAAAACAGGGTAAGCGTTATCAAGCAAAAAAAAACTGCCTCACCGCGTCCAGCCGTATAAAGTCATCGCAGCGATGACGACCGCCCAAATGAGCAACAATCGAAACACAAGACTGTTGGCCGCGGTTGCGCCTCTGACGCCACGTTCGACGAGAGTCTCGTCCTCTTTCTGCCCTAACGCCAATGCGGCGACACCGACACGAGCCAGAAGATGTTCGTTGTACTGCGAAGGTGTATCGGTGCTTTGCTCGGATGGTGCTCGCCACACACCAATTGCCGCATCAAAGTGTCCGGCGGCGGCATAGCCAACCGCTGTCAGGCGTGCCGGTATCCATGCCAGCCACCCATGCAACATGACGGCGGCATCGCGCAGGCTTTCCGACATATCGTCGACAGCTTCGTCTCTCGCCGCCGCAAATACGGCTCGACGACGAATCAGGTCAGTTACCCGGTACGTCCAGGCCCCAAGCGGGCCCAGCACAACGAACCAGAAAATTACTGCAAACAGACGATTGTTTGCCTGAACGCACACCGCCTCTTCAACGCAATGCATCCGCTCGCGTTCATCATCGGGTACGTCACTCTCAATAATCGCCTTGGCCTTCTCTAGAACGCATTCCTCATCGCCGTCTTCGACGGCTTTGCAATATTCGTCGATGTCTTCACCAATGTCCTGCGGACCCAGTGAAAAGAACAACACGACGATAGCGAGGAACACGTACGGGAAACCGAGCAAGGCGTCGCCAAGACTGAACATTACTGCGAAAACGGGTACAGCCAACACCAGGGTTATCAGGATCACCGGGATGATTGATGGCCAGTTTGCGACGCGCCCAGCCTGGCGGAAGCCGGCATCGATAATGCGGTCGATCCAACGCAATCTGCGCAAGTGAAATAGCTGTGTGGCAAGTCGTTCGATGACAAGGCCGATAAGCAGGGCAATCAGGTTCATCGTTCCGTCGCTCGTTTCTTCTAAGGGTTACTAAAGACCGCGCTCAATCAGGCGTGGCTGATCCCATCATACAATCGAAGCCAGTCGAAAGCAGTGCCCGGATCGGTTTTTCGCCCCGGCGCGATGTCTGAATGGGCTGCTATTTCTCGCGCTGACATCTCAGGATAGGCTTGCATGAGCGCTCTGCTCACCTTTATCAAGACCTCGTATTGGCAATCCTCGTACGGAACCTCGTCTTCCCCTTCCAGTTCGATGCCGATCGAGTAGTCGTTGCAGCCGCTGCGACCGCGGAATGACGATGCGCCCGCGTGCCAGGCTCTCTGCGTAAAGGGCACAAACTGGATCAGCTCGCCGTCGCGTTTCACGAGAAGATGCGCAGATACCTGCATCCCACGAATCTCACCAAAGTAGGGGTGGCTGTCCCAATCCAGCGTATTGGTGAACAGCTGTTCAATTTGCGGCCCGCCGAACTCTCCCGGCGGCAAGCTAATGCCGTGAACTATCAGCAACTCGGGCTGCGCCCCATTCGGGCGCGCATCCTGATTGGGGCTGGGACACTGCCTGGCTGGCTCAATGAGCCCGGTCGCGGCGTTGATGCTGAATCTATCCTTACTCAAGGCTTGCCCCGTCTGCGTGGAACAACGATAGTCAGGGCTACAGATATCAACTGTCAATGCTCATGGCTGCTACAAGACTTTTTATTCGTGACGATATTTCTCCTGGTCAGGAATTGCAGCTGGACGACGAACAGGCGCGCTATATCGGACGCGCCCTGCGCCTGCGTGCTGGCGACCACCTGACGGTCTTCAATGGCAAGGACGGCGAATTCGCAGCGAGTGTCCTGAACATCTCGAAAAACACAGCCGTTGTTCAGGTGGACGCGCATATTAAGACCAGGACAGAATCGTCGTTAAAGGTTCACCTCGTGCAGGGCATATCGCGCGGTGAGCGCATGGACTTCGTTATACAAAAAGCGACGGAACTTGGCGTAAAACGAATTTCGCCAGTGCTGGCCGAGCACAGCGTCGTGAAACTCGATGCCCGGCGAACCGCCAAGCGCCGTGACCATTGGCAGAGAGTCGCAGAGAGCGCGTGTGAACAGTCCGGTCGAATTCGGCCGCCATTGATCGACGAGCCTGTTTCACTCAACTCGTGGTTCGGCAGCAAGACCGGCGAGGCAGATATCGACCTGATTTTGCAACCGCGTGCCGCCACGTCACTTACTTCGATCGCGGCGCCGAAAACCAAAGTCTGTTTACTAATAGGACCAGAGGGTGGCTTCAGCGATTCCGAATGTGAAGATGCCCATGTCGCCAACTTCAAGGCGGTTTCCCTGGGGCCGAGGATACTTCGAACCGAAACGGCAGCGATTGCCGCACTTACCGTTGCGCAGTCTCTTTGGGGTGACCTGCGTAACGAGTAGATCTTGGATGAGGAGCGGATAGCCAAATGCTATGATCGCGTAATTGGATGACAGAAAAGTTACGGTGCCAATGCAACTGCCGCCCGGCAAACAAAAAGCACGCTGATCAGGCAAACGGAGGAATAAGAGTTGTCACTTACCGTTAGATACGATCCGGAGGGTCGCTTTGTCGAAACAGTGAATATCGGCATCGCTACTCACGAAGATCTGACAAAGGAAGCAGAGCAAGCAATAGCTCTGGCTAAGGAAAATGAATGCGCGCTTTTTCTCTGTGATTACAGCCGGTCAGATGTCAACTTTTCTGCAGTCGACGTATACGAACTACCAGCATTATATGTTGCGGAAGGCCTCGAACGATCTGCGCGGATAGCCGTCATTTCTCCTCAGTCGAAGGCTGGAGCGCAAATGGCGCAATTCCACGAAACCGTATCCGTCAACAGGGGTTGGAATGCCCAATTATTCGACGAGCGCCAAGATGCGCTTGACTGGTTGCTTGGAAGTCGGCCCTAACGCAATGTGAGGCTAAGCGCGCATCGCATTCTTGCCACTCACGGAAGGCTCGCTTGTGGCCGAAAACCGCCGTTCAATTCGCTGCCATATTGACTGATTGAATGGCCGCTATCGGGGAAAGCGGACAGCGCGATCCCAGACCAAATTGGTGGAGCCGAGGAGGATCG
>CAYTNO010000107.1:0-6555 GCA_964439125.1 uncultured Woeseiaceae bacterium
AATCGCAGCACTTCCTGCAGGCCTCCCGGAGTGATGTCGAGAATAATCGCGGCCGCAGCGGCAGCACCCAACATGTAGATGACGAATTGTATGCAGTCATTCCAGATAACCGATTTTGCGCCACCAATAAACGTATACAGAATAGTAACGGCACCGATAAATATGACGCTGACTGTAAGGTCAAGACCGAGAACGATTTGCAAGACCAGCGCCGTAAGAAACAGCCGCAACGAGTCGCTGACGTTTCGCGTAACGAGGAACAGGCTCGAGGCCGTGCGCCGAGTCGCTTTTCCGAAGCGAGACTCAAGTACTTCGTAGGCCGTAAACGGCTGGCCTTTGAAATAAAGTGGCAGCAAGACGAAGATGACTGCAATCCTGCCAACAATGTAACCAATCGTAATTTGCAGGAAAGTAAGGTTGCCGCCGGCCGCTGCGGCGAGTCCCGGGATACTCAGAAACGTAACGGTGCTCGTTTCCGTGGCGACGATCGACAGCAGCACGGCGCCCCACGGCAGCGAACGATCGCCCAGAAAATAGTCCGATGACGATCTCTTGTTGCGGCCAATCCAAATGCCAAAGGTCAGCACAGCGAGCATGTAGAAAATAACAATCGTCGCGTCGACGGCGCCGATATTAATGTTCATACGCACTTGTCAGGATCGTCGTGTCATCGTAGACGCGCCGTTCGAAACCGTCTATGCGACCGTCCGCGCGAGTAACCGGAAAGACATACACTGGCTCGATACGCGCGCGCCACTGGCCATCGCTGTCCTGCTCGACATTTACTTCGAGGTGCCCGTAGTGCTTACCGCCGTCCTGCAGCGTACCGTTTGCATCACGCTGTTCTGGTGCGTCAGCGTGGGCGGAAAATACGCGGAATGGATTATCCGCTGAGTCGTCGTTGGCACGCAGGCCATCACCGCCTATGCCGACAACATAAAAGTGCACAACATGGTCGGAATCGCTGCCGTCCGGTCGCTGCTCGGCACCGCTGACCTTCGAGTGTTCGTACATTTCATCGTGCCCGTTAAAGACGGCATCTACGCCGTAGCGCAGGAACAATGGCGTTAGCGCGCGCAGCGGCAACCCTGATCCGAAATTCTGCGCTTTGGTCAGGCCGGGCGGCTTGGCATGCACGCCGGATGAGTATGGCGCGGCGTGAAACATCACAAACGTAAAACGGCTCTCGCTCTGCGCACGTGCCAGAACCTCTTGCAGCCACTGGAACTGCGGTGATCCTTCATTCCAGGCCGGTACGGTGCCGCCACCGGCGGCATCCTGGATATACCAGTTGGTGTCAATTGCCGACGCCTGGGGTTCACCATCGTTGCCATCAATGACGATGAGCGTGATTGGACCGTACGGCAGCGAGTAGTAAGCCTCCTTGTACTCCGCAACGTCTGCGTTATTGTCCGGCACGTCGAAATAGGTCTTGTACTTGGCGGCGGCGCGGCGTGTCGCTGCATTGCTGTATCGACCATAAGGCTTCGGGCCACCGTAATAATCGTGATTGCCAAATGCCGGGACAATCGGAATTGATGCCGCCAGTCGCGAATTGTGTTCCCAGAACTCATCCCAATCGCGCTGTTCGCCGCCGGATTCGACCAGGTCGCCGGCGATTGCGACGAAGTCCGGTTGCCGCCGCAGCATGACGTCGATGTTTTCCGAATAACCCGTGGTCTGGTCAACAAGGTATCGCCGCGTACTTCGAGTGACACCCGGCTCCGACCAACGCGCGTGATCGCCCGTCGACTCGGGTTCGGTTTCACTATCGCCATACACGACGAAGCGTACAGAAGTTCCGGGCGTTCGAAACTCACCGGCCACGCGTTGCTCGCCCTGGGTCACCTGGTAGCAATAGCGGGTAGCGGCATCGAGACCCTGCAGTCGAAGTTCGTGCTGGTACGGTATTGGTGCAGGCGATCCGCTGAGGTTCGGCAGCTCGGCAGGATGGAGTGCCAACGCGGACGCTGCGGTCGGGCTCGAACGATATACTTTGCGTTCCGGAGTTTCACAGCTCCCGACCTCGACCTGGCCGGCGCTGTCGTCCTCGCTGAACCAGATCAGCGTCATGGCATCATCTGCCGGGTTCTGCACGTACGGGGTAATTCGAAAGCCATTGGCGGAAAATTCCGGCACGACTTCGCCTGAATATTTCGCAATCCGTTTTTGCCAACCCTGCAGCCAGCGAATTTCGTTTCGCTCTACTGGAGACAACGCAACGCGCTGACGCAGGCGCTCTGTCGCAGCATGACTAAAACGAGCAACGAGATCCGTTTCGGCTTCCATGTCGCCCTGGCTCGCGATATCGCCAAGCACTTGTACCAGTCCCCAGCCTTGCCCCTGGTAACGTTCACGGGGGTTATCACCAAGACCTTTGAAGTTGAAGTAGTCGATGACGGCGAACGTTCCCTCGGGCGTATCAAATAACTGCTGCAACAGCGCCGTCAGTCGCGCTTTGTCCTGCTCGGACAACTCAAGGTTGTCCCAACGAGTTTTGAAACTATGCACGATGAATCTTGCCTGCCATGCGGCCGTTACCTCCAGCCACCGACGCAGGGAGGACGACTCGGATGACATCAGGGCTTCGTCGAACGTCGCCTTGTCGGGCCATGGTGCGTCGAATGGTGCAAGGTTGCGCAGCCACTCCGGCATGTCTGGAATGTCCGGCTGTTCACGGAGGAAGCGAACAAGTGCCGGAAACGTCTCGTCAAATGGCGCGTCGACGCCCGCCGGGAACCAGATAAAGTGCCCGATGCCGAGTGACGGGAAGTCCTCGCCTGCGCCCCAGTAGGTCAGGTATCTCGCCTGACCTCCGGTTTCGTTCTCGGCGATTTGCGCAGCGATCCATTCGTAATCAGAGTTTTCCAGCACCGGTAATGCCACACCGGTTCCGTGTTGTACGGGTGCAGCGCTTGCAAGGAACGGCAACAACAGGAGCGCGAGGACAAGCCTGGGCACTGCAAATACTCCTCACCTGCAATGGTCAGAAAAAAATTTGCGCCATGCACCTGTCATCCTCGGGGGATGGGATCAGGCAAGTGCATGACGCGTGTTCAGCCCACAAAGCGCTGAATAATCAACTAGCGATCAGAACTGGTATTTCACAGCCAGCTGGAAGCGACGTGGCCTGAACCAGTCGCGCGGCTCGCCGTAATCGGAAAAGCCAACCCTGGTCTGGTAGTTGTAACCCGTCTGGTTGTCAAACACGTTGAAGAGATCTACACGCAGCTGGATGTTCTGGTCGTCGAACACCGCGAAGTTGTGCTTGTAGTTCAGATCCAACGCCCAGTGCGAGGGAGTCGTATTCGAGCCCGCTGGTTCTGCAAAGCGCAGGAAGCTCGACGTGCTCGTACCACGTCCGGTCGCTGCACGGTAGGCTTCGATCTCGTCCGCCCATGGGTCGTTATCCCATGGCGTCCAGGGCTGACCCGACTGCCACAGCAGGAACGCACCTACGGAGGCGTCCCAGTTAAGGTCGTAGTGGCCATAGACTTTGATCACATGCCGGCGATCACCACGAAGATCACCCTTCTGGTTGTTCCACGGCATGCGGCCTGCGCCGTCACCGAAACTCGACGAACCGATGAAGAGATCCCTGTCGTTGTCCCCGGAAACGTTGTCATTGTCGAAGTTGCCGTAGTAATGGCTCCAGGTGTACGAACCCGTCAGGGCAATCCTGTCAGTGTTGTAGTCCGCTTCGAGGCTCAACTCATAATATTTCGAGAACGCGCCATCGAGTTCGTCGATTACGTAGGAGCGAATCGAGCCTCCACCGATACCGTCTGAACCGTCGCCGACGACACCATCGAGCAGCGTTTCAAGGCCCGGGATAACTTCTTCGCGAGCGTAGCTGTCCGGCGGGTTGCCGTTCAGATAGATGTCATTCGGCACATCTTCCAGGAAGTGATCACCTTTCTTATAGCGCGCATGGGCACGGATCGACAGTTCGCCGGAAACGTCCTTGGTCCAGCCGATCAACCACTCGTCGACACTACGTGGCTTAATGCCTTCCTCGAACAGTTTTCCGCCCGACCCGGACTGTGGTCCGGTGTCGATAAAGTCGCCGTTGACGTCGAAATTCACATTCATGATGCGATCGCCAAAGCGCCGGTCCCAGGATGCGGCACGTGACAGCGAGCTCGCGGTCGGATGGTAGCGTGCGTAGTTGATATACGCACTAGCCGAGTCGGAATAGTCCCAGTTCGCGCCGAAACGGGGCTGGATCATGTCGGAGAAATCGAACTCCTGCATCTTGTAGCGCTGACCAATAGCGATCTCGAAACCCGAAGGATTGTTGGAGTTGGGGGCCAGGCCTTGTCCATTCAAGGTGTCTTGACTGATGAGTAAGCCAACGTTGAAGGTCCAGTCGCCCATTTCGATGATGTCGTTGATCTCGATGCTCGTCATCTCCGTGACGGAGTCAACGACCGGGCTTATGAACTCGCCGGTCAGCGAGCCCAGGCCCTGCTGCCTGACAGCGGCCCGGAAAAAGACAGGAGTAACGCCGTCCTCAGCCATCTCGCCAAAGGGTGTCGAGATGGTTCCCCAGCCGTTCGAGCGTCGATCAATCTCTTCCGAGATCTCCATGATCTGCAGGCCGAAATGAAGATCATGCGTCACGTCGCCTGCATAGATCAGGTGATCAAAAGCGATTTCAAAACTCTCACGGAAGTAATCCGCAGAGGAGATATTGCCCCCGGAGCCAACGAGACCGCCGCCGGTTGGCACGCCATTGTCCAGATAGCCGTACTGGTTAATCAATGGTTGCACGAAAGCGTTAAACGCCTGTTTCGTTGCAATTTCCGCAGGCGTATCACCCGGTAAGATTTCTTCCGGCTCCGGCACCTTGAATCCGCCCATTTGATCCAGCGCACTGATGTTTATTGAATCGCCAAGCGAAGTTGTCAGGTTCAGGAACGTCACCGGCTCTCCACCGGTCTCGTTCTCCCAATCCACGTAACGGAAACTCAGCGAGCTCCGGTCACTGATGATCCATGAGCCTTCCAGGGTCAAAATGTTCTGGTCGTCGACGCCGACATCGGCAGCCGAGGCCTGTGTAAACGCGCCCACGCCATCGTTTAGGGTTTCCTTTTCGGACGTCCGGTAGCTCGCGTCGATCAGGATATTGTCGGTTGGTGAGAAAGTCAGTTTGCCGAAAATCTCGTCACGAGTGATCTCATAGTCCGGAACTGCTCCGTAAGCGTTCTCGCTGTTGCTGCGATCCGTCCTGGGACCGTAATAAGACGTATAGAAATACAAGCGGTCGCGCACTAGCGGGCCACCAATACTCGCAACAGTCCAGCTACGATCCTCGTCGAACTCCTCGGGTGAATCACCGGTATCCAGATCGCTCCGCATACCCTTCGTCTCCGTCTGGTAGCTGACTTCGCCGTGAAACTCGTCAGTGCCGCTCTTGCTGATCGTGTTCATCGAAAAGCCGCCGGCGCGGTTGAAGCCGATTGCTTTGGCGCCACCACGCACGATCGATATCTGTGCGATATCGTGTGTTGACGGTTCCGTTGCCAGGTTGCCGAATAGAGGTAGCGAAGTGTCAACACCATCGAACATGAACGTGTTGTCCGATGCACTACCGCCCGAGCTCGGCCCGAGACGCGCGTTTTCGGAGTACTGCACGCCCGGAATGAGCTTCAGCAGGTCACGGTATTGTTGTCCGACCGGCAAGGCATCAATAGTCTCAGCAGTGATGGAATTCTTTAGTGCGCCCTGGCCTGCGTCTGCCATCATCTGCGAACCGGTCGTGACGATCTCTTCCATCGCCGCGCCTGCTCCAGTGGCAACAGCAACGATGGTCCTTTGCTGCAACAGAACCGTGGCATTGCGCATGCTCGTGCTGCCGTCACTGAACGTGAATTTGACCACGTAGTTGCCCGGCGGTAACAGGCGGAACCGGTATTCTCCATTCTCGCCGCTGCTCGTTTTTCTCGCTTGCGGCAAGACGTCACCACGCGCCTCAATAGACACACCGGAAATGCCTGCTCCCGTAGCATCGGTAACGTGTCCGGTGATATCGCCGGTCTGCTGAGCGAATGCTGGTGATGCAAAGAATGCAAGACCGAGCGCTAGTGTCGCCCAGGTTCGAACTGCCCTGAAGCTCCATATCGAATTTGCCAGCGGCGTACGTAGCTGAGTCATGACGTCCCCCTTACTTTGGATCGGTTTATTTTGTTTATGGTTGTACTCTCACACTGTAAAATATCACTGCCGCCGGGAAAGTAAAGAATTGTTTATTCCAGCATGCGAAGATCAGGCTGCGCAATGTGCTGAGGGGGCTATGGAGCCGTTGGACACGTCCTTTGCAGCTCTCGCCCGCTGCCGGATTAGAGTAAATTATTCAATAGCGAGGAATCATGCTCAAACACATATTCAAACCCTGTATCCAGGGAGCCATGGCGAGTTTCGCTCTCGCAACGTTGGCGGGTCTGGGCGGATGCGCAACATCGGGGACGATTTACGAGCCATCCCGGAATTTCAACAGCCGCGTCAGCATTATCGTGATTCATCACACGACCGCGGATTTCGACGATTCCTTGC
>CAYTNO010000108.1:0-6522 GCA_964439125.1 uncultured Woeseiaceae bacterium
GCGCAAGATGTCCGTGCCAAGGCGATACATTTGACCTTCAGATTTGAACGCGGCTGGATTGAGTGGGGACAATCCCAATTCACTGAGATGCACCGGCGCTTTTTTAGTTTCGATACCGCCGATGTCAACGATTTGCAAATCACTCGCTGCGCCTTTGCCACACGTTTCTATGATTGCATGGGCGCCATTCTCACGCAGGCAGGTGTTGTAGGGGCGTGACAATCGTGCAAGTCGATTAAGCACCGAGAAACGAAACCTGCCCGTCGCGGGTGTCGGCACGTAGCCATTGATATTCATCGGCACGACTTCGGCCCGGTGCAACTCCTCGCCGTCCATCCACACGTAAAGCAGCATGCCAAGCTGCGTGGTGTAGTGGTATTGGTCGAACAGAAAATTACCGAGCGAGTATGCAACGAGACGGTTCCGATAAACCTCAAAACCCTGAATCACGTGTGGATGGTGGCCGAGCGCGAGGTCGGCGCCCTGGTCAACAGCCTCCCGGAGCCGCATGCGCTCACTCATGGCCGGCGCCTCCGAATATTCCAGGCCGCTGTGATACTGCAACACCGACACGGTCGAGTCTGGAATCTTTCGCAGGTCCTCTTTGAAAACTGCGCTGCCGCCCAGCGCAGCGCCGCCCTTCTTCCCTTTTGCGGCCTGGCTCGGTGAGAACGTGCCAGCCCAGCCAACATAGCTCAGGAAGCCGAATGGCTGACCGCCGAGCTGCGCGACATGCGGCTGCCGAGCCTCAGCCTCGTCCATGCCCGCACCGGAATACGCTAGCTGCGCCTCGTCGAGTGCCCTCGTTGTCGATGCGAGACCTTTGTCCTGATAATCCCAGGTGTGGTTATTGCCAAGCGCAACGTAATCGAAACCAGCCCAGCGCAAGATCGATGCGAGCTCAGTTGGCGAATAGAAGGTTACTGACTTCGGCAAGGGCTGTTTGAGTTTGCCCGACGAAAGTTGCGTTTCATGGTTCACTGACGCGAAGTCGGCCAACTCGATGTATGGCTTTATCGTGCGCAGGAGGTTTTGCCCGTCCTGGGTTATGTGGTCACTACGAACGAGGACAGGCTCGCCGGCACGAGATTCGAAATAACGCCGCGCCAGCATTGTGTCGCCAGCAAATACCAGCATCCGTCGTCGCGACGCCTTGCGAACAAGCTCGACGTCAGCAACCTGCTGGCTACCGCCAGCGAAGTCGGATCGGTGCAATGTATGCACCACTCGATAGTAGCCATCCGCACTGATGTCGATCAGCAGCGGTTCGGCCGAATCAACAACAAACTGATACTCACCGTTTTCGTTCACGACGGCCGGTCGTGCGTTAATCGATACCACGGCGTTAGAAATCGGCGAGTGAGCCTCGTCAACGATGCGCCCTGTGACCACCAGGCTGTCGGGCAACAATTGAGCGAAGGTGCCACCCGATGCCATGCATAGTGCTGCAAGAAGAAATAGTCTCATTGCGACAGTGTGCCATCGTCTGGCCGAAGGCCGAAGTCGATTCATGCGCGAGTCCATAACCGCAGGTTATACTATTGCCTGGGGGATCCATGCGACTGCGTCAGATAGAAGTTTTTCATGCGATTTACAGCTGCGGCTCTGTGACCAACGCCGCTGCGAAGCTCAACGTTTCGCAGCCGTCGGTTTCCAAAGTACTTGCCCATGCAGAACAGCAACTTGGTTATCGGCTCTTCGATCGGGTAAAGGGCAAACTGATCCCGACACCGGAAGCGCATCAGCTATTCAGCCACGTTGCCGATGTGT
The DNA here is from genome assembly GCA_964439125.1 of uncultured Woeseiaceae bacterium. GTDB lineage: Bacteria > Pseudomonadota > Gammaproteobacteria > Steroidobacterales > Woeseiaceae > UBA1847. The sequence goes on from CAYTNO010000108.1 coordinate 1,771, forward strand.
ATCAGGATGTCGATCGCCTGCGCCACGTTGCAAAAAACCTCAAGGCAGGCAGCGCCGGCCGCATCCGCGTCGCAAGCACACCTGCATTCGGTCTCGAAGTACTGCCAAAGGCGGTCGCGTCCTTTAGACAAGATCATGCCGATACGGTCTTCGAGCTTGAAACACTGCACCTTGACGAGATTTCAGACGCGCTGTTGGAATCTCGCATAGATATCGGCCTGGCGTTTGACCCTGTCTCCAACCCGGGCATTGAAGAGAAGAAGCTCGCTACCGGGCATTTCGTTGTCCTCGCGCACGATGCAGAAACGTTCAATGGCCGGTCGACACTGTCAGTAGACGACCTCAAGGAACAGCCGTTCATCGCCTTGAACAGTCGAGGCCCGCTCGGCCGCTCGCTCTCTGGTTATATAGCGTCAAGCAATACTGACCTGAACGTCGTCGCATGGTCGGAGACTTACCATGTTGCCAAGACGCTGGTGGCCTGTGGTGCCGGCGTGACCATCGTCGATTCAATAACGGCGCAATCAAACGCGGCCGACGGTGTCGTTATTTTCGCTTTAGAGCCAGCGCTGGAATTCGATATCAAGGCACTGCACCTTGGCGACGCGCCGCTATCGATTATCGCCAGGAAATTCATCAAACACCTGGGTACAGTTATCAACGATTTTCTCGCCACCCCTTACTAAGCCCATAGCCCGAAGCTATGGGCACACGAACAATGATCATTTGAGACGCAGTCGTCGCGCTCAGTAGTATCGATTGCATACTCCACAAGAGATTCCAGATGCACGTCATTGTCCTGGGCGCAGGGGTCATCGGCACGACAACCGCCTATTATTTGTCGCAACTGGGCTGCCGCGTGACGGTCGTCGATCGCGCGAGCGACGTTGGCGACGGCGCGAGCTTCGCCAATGCCGGACAACTCTCGTACAGCTTTACCGATGCATTGGCCAAACCCGAGTTCCTGGCAAGCATCCCGGGAATATTGCTTGGGCGGGATCCGGGCACGACTGTGCGCCTTACACCAGGGCTCATGAGTTGGGGCCTCCGGTTCCTCGGCCAGTGCACAACAAAACGCGCCGAACACAATACCGTTGCTGTGCTTAAGACCGCGATGCGCTCCGCCGAACTCATGACCGAGCTACGTGAGCGCGCGCCTTTCGAATTTTCGCATCGCCGGGCGGGAAAACTCGTTCTCCTGAGTGACAAGGCTGAACTCAAAGCGGCAACAGCGCGCAGCCGCCTCAAGAATGCGCACGGCAGCGACACTGAAGTTCTGTCGCGCGCCGAAGTAATCACAATCGAGCCAGCGCTCGAGCGCATTAGCAGTGAATTCATCGCCGCTGTCTATTCGCAAAACGACGAGGTCGCGGACTCCCTGAAGTTTACAACCGGGCTTGGAAAGTGGCTCGAAGAGGATGGCCTGGTGACGTTCCGGCTCTCTTCTACCGCGAAAACAATCGTTGCGAAACGCGGTCGCGCTCATGCAGTTGTCGTTGACGATGACACGATCGAAGCCGATGCGGTTGTCGTTTGCATGGGAGCCTGGAGTGGCCCTTTGTTGCGGACGATCGGAATCAATCCACACATCTATCCGATGCGTGGCTACAGCATCACTTTACCGTCCGGCGAGGCGTCACCATCGGTGAGCGTGACAGTACTCAAACATCGCATCGTGTTCAGTAACATCGATGGCTTAATACGCATTGCGGGTTTCGCCGATTTCGCCGGCTTTGATACGAGCGCGGATAACGAGCGAACTCGTTCGTTGCTTGAGCTGGCGAAACGGGTCGCCCCCGACGCCGCCAGTTACGACTCCGAGGATGTCCGCGCCTGGGGTGGCTTCCGGCCAATGACCCCGAATGGGCAACCGCTGGTTGGCGCAACGGGCATCCGCGGACTGTTTTTGAACACGGGTCATGGCATGCTCGGCTGGACACTCGCCTGCTCCACGGGATACGAAGCCGCGCAAGCGGTCGCACGAATACATTAGGAGGCACAACCTGTGCTGCAATCGTTTCGAGTTCTGACGGTTTGTGCAGTCGCGATACTACTCGCGTCCTGCGCAACCAATGCACCCATATTTCCCGCTGGGGAAGTTTGCGAAACTCCGGCATTCAGTGTCGTCGACGGCTTCAGTGGTGCCCGTCGAGGCACGTGTACGGTGCTCTCCGATAACCATGTTCGCCTCGATATTCTTCCAGAGAGCAGTGGCAAGATTAATAACAGCCCCTGGTACGCATTCAAACTTTCGTCTAACGCTCCGATGACCGCAAAAATATCCCTGCGCTACAGCGGGGGTCATCATCGTTACTGGCCTAAAGTGAGCAAGGACCGTCTGCACTGGACTCGTCTCGATCGGCAGCACGTGGTCTCGTCTGCCAACGGACGAAGTGCCGAATTCGAGATCGACCTCACCTCTGATCCTGTCTGGGTGGCCGGGCAAGAGCTCATTACGCCAGTCATCTATGATGTCTGGAATCGCAAGACTGCGAAGGTCGCGGACATACCCATCGTGGTTCTCGGCAACTCAACAGCAGGCTTACCGATTCACGTTTTCGACAGTAACTCAGCATCAAGAGAGGTTTTGTTTCTCGTCGGCAGGCAGCACCCGCCTGAAGTCTCCGGAGCATTCGCGTTCTTCGCCTTTACAAAGACCATTTTTGGCGACAGCGATCTTGCGCAGCAATTTCGGGCTCGCTTTCGGGTTATCGCAATTCCACTGCTAAACCCGGACGGTGTCGTCGGTGGCAACTGGCGGCACAATCTTGGCGGCGTTGATCTCAACCGCGACTGGGGGCCGTTTACTCAGCCGGAAACCCAGCTCGTCGCCGAGCTGCTTGAGGACCTGGATGCGAGTGACAGCAAGATACGCATGTTCATCGACTTTCACTCAACCGAGGAAAACGTCTTTTATGCACTTCCTGACGTTACTCACCCACCGGATTTCATCGCGACATGGCTCGAAGCAGCGCGGTCACGGACACAAGACTATCCGTTCGAACTTACCCAGGGTCCGGCAACGAGCATGGCCATCGGCAAAAACTACATTTATGAGCGATACGGTATTCCGGCCGTAACCTTCGAGGTTGGAGACGAGACGGATCGCAACGTCACTCGCGCTGCCGCGAAAGTGTTCGCAGAAGAACTGATGCAACTGATGCTTGACCAGGAATACTGAGTTGCTGCGCCTCGTTGCTGTCATATTCGCAGGCATGATATTGCGCAGCAAGGCCTCCTTTGAAATACTCTGTCGATAACAACAAAGCGGAGCGCGCAGCATGGCTACATCAATACCTGAGCTAGGTCGCAACACTCGTCTCAGTCTGGCACTCATGCTCGCTGTGTTCCTTCCAATGCCTGCTGCGATTGCTGACGACACCGCGGGCACACCCTCAAGCACAGATCGCGAATTCATTGAGATGCAGACCAGCATCAAAGCAATCATGATTGCCATGATCGATTGGTCAGCGCACGAGATCTGGGAAACAAGCTATATGGAAACGATGTCCGGCCGCAGCTGGCAAGCTACCAAGCGGCATGCGACAGAGCTGCTTGCTGCCGCAACGCTCGTCTCGCTGGGCGGCACGGGTCGCTCCGATGACAGGTGGGCGAGAGACCCGGTCTGGCAGGAATGGACTGCATTGATGATCGCAGAGACGAAGGAGACTCTCAGCGCCATCGAGGCTCAGGATCAGTTCAGGCTGGTCGCCTCGGGTGAGCGCCTCGTCGAGGCCTGCGACGGTTGTCACCAGGACTTCAGACCCAAAGCGCCGCCCGAAGGCCTGATGCACGTTCCTCACAACGAGTACGGTGATCCGCTGGCCCGAGACTAGGGTGAGCAAAGCTAAAGCGCAGGCTGCGCTGGTACTCGCACTGTGTCTGTTTGTTGCGTGGTATAGCCTGCGGCTGGATCCTGCAACGCTCGAGGCACAGGGGCACTTCGGCTTCCTGGCGCTGATCCCTGCAATTGCAACGCTGGCTATCTGCTTCATGACCCGCAATGTAATCCTTGCGCTGTTCATGGGTGTCGTTCTGGGCGGCCTGATCACGACCCAGTACAACATCATTCAGGAATTCCTGATTCCGAGTATCGGCTCTGCCCGCTACGCGCAGATTTTGCTCGTGTACTTGTGGGCACTTGGCGGGCTGCTTGGCATGTGGAATCGAAACGGCGGTGCCTGGCATTTTGCCCAGTACGTTTCTGACAACTTCGTTAAGACCCGCCGCTCTGCCATGTTTTTCGCCTGGCTCATGGGCATGGTTTTTCACCAGGGCGGAACGATCAGTACGATTCTCACGGGAACCACAGTAAGGCCCGTTGCGGATCGCGAAAAAGTAGCGCATGAAGAACTCGCATACATCGTGGACTCGACCGCGTCACCGATCGCCACGATCATCCCTTTCAATGTGTGGCCGATATACGTCGCCGGCCTCATAGCTATACCCTCAACCAGCCACTTCATCGCTGACCAGGATGCGGCGGTGGATATGTTTCTGAAGGCCATACCGTTTAACTTCTATGGCTGGTTCGCCGTTTTGTTTACGCTGCTCTTTGCACTGGGGAAGCTGCCTTTCGTTGGCAAAAGCATGCGCGCGGCGCAGATTCGCGTTCGCGACACCGGTGCGCTTGACTCGCCAACCGCAGAACCGATCATCTCCAAGGAACTCTCAACACTGAACGTCCCGGAAGGCTATCAGCCGTCTTTGCTCGATTTCTTTGTGCCCATTGGCGTGCTGATGAGCTTCGCC
>CAYTNO010000109.1:0-6506 GCA_964439125.1 uncultured Woeseiaceae bacterium
GTCAGTTCGCCGAGCAGCGCACTCGATGCTGTTTGGTTGCTGAACGGATCATTGTTCGTCGTATATGTGTCGATACGATTGACATTGAGCTGCACGCCGAGCTGTGCGCTGAAAATGCCGTCAACGATATTCATACGCGATATCAATGCTGTGTCGACACCCGCACCTTTGTCTGTCGTGAACTCAAAATCGGCAATAACAGCAAAGTCGATCTGGGACGACGCCCCGGGGCCTTGTGCGACAACCGCCGATCCTCCCGCCAACATTGCCTTCGCAAATTCGCCCGCGTTGCTTGCCATGCTGACATGCGAACATGTCAGCGCACCAGGTGTAATCTGCAAATCGTCAAGTCGAAAAATGAAAGGGGTGTCTTTGCCGGTCGTTTCATTGGCTACGACTTCGATTGCCCACAATTCATTGCCATCCCACAGCACGCCCCGCGGTGCATCATTTGCGACAACGAGCCGCACCCAGGAGTTAGGCATGCCGGTGATGTCGCCGCGATAAACTTCGACACCGCTACCGAGAGACCCTCGCTGAGCTGCATCAAGGAGCGTGTGGTTTACTTCAAGGTTGATATCGAAACGTTTGCCGTAAGCTTCGAAAGCGAGGTTTCGGAGCGTGGCGACGCCGGGTTTTTGCTGGTCGGAGGACGGTGCGTGCACCATCTGTAATTGATTCAGCGGTTCCTGGTAAACAACGTCATAACCATTTTCCGCACGCGCAGACACCAGCAAGATAAAGCTGAAAAGTACTGCAATGACTTTCGTACTCTTGTTACACATTCGAGCACCGCGACGATGATTTGTCAGTACTCTAGCTAATCAAAAAAGCACTCGAAAAACTGTGTCATTACAGTCGTCGATTAGCGACAACGGCTCAAATAGTGAGCGTTGGTTCTCAGTTTCGGAAATTTGCGGCGCAGCCGCGAGGAAATCGTCAGGTACCAGCGTGAGTCAAGCGAAGAGAACAATCCGGCATTTCGTGTGCATCGAGGAAGGTTTCATGTTGATCACTGCTTAATAAATAGTGTTCGCCGGCGTGCTTCACCAGGTACCAGTCCGCGAGGCGTTCATCATCGTTGGTAACAAACTCCAGGCGCTCGGAATCAATGCTATACGCGCCGATTTTCGGGTACCCCGGAAACGGTTCGACGAGATTACCGTCACTGTCTATAGTGCGTTGATCGGTAAATCGCTGCCATTCGAAACGGCCCGCACGCAGCTCAATTCTGTCGCCTTCGTAAGCGACACACGCTGGCTCATAGGTGCCCTCATGGTTTGCACAAGCTGCGAGCAGCAACACACACAAAATGATTGTCGTTGTACGAATGACAGAACTCCAACATCCCGGCTCTCCGGGCTCTGTCCGGTCGAGCTACGGGTGCAATGTTTAGGATGCGTATTCTACCTCATCAATGCTAATGTCGAGTAATGATAAAGAGACTCTTCATTCAGGTTATCGAGACGATCTCGTCACCCGTTGATACCGAAGCCGGCATCGAGGATCGTGAAGCAGCTTTGCGCCTGGCGACCGCAGTACTCATGATCGATGTCGCACGTGCGGACCATGTTTTCGATGAGCGTGAGTTTGATCGGGTTCTAAATCTTATCGAAGCTCACTTCGACCTGACTCCGGAACAAGCCGCAGAGCTTGTGAACATCGCGGGCGAGAAGGCGGAAGAACTCGTATCTGTGCATGAGTTTACGCAGCTGTTGCACGAGCACCTGAGTGAAGAGGAAAAGGCGCGCATCATTGGATTGCTTTGGCAAATTGCCTACGCCGACGGACAGCTCGACAAATACGAAAACTCACTGGTGCTGAAAATCAGCGACCTGCTCTACGTCAGCCGCGGTCGGGTTATGCGTTTGAAGCACGACGCGCAAAACGCGTCGGGCTAGAAACTCTTGAGTTACAAAGCGGCGAGCACGCGCTTCAGCCTTGCCTTCACTTCCACCGCCAATGGCTCGACGCCCGGATCATCAACGAGCGACAAGACGCTTTGTGGATCCATAAAGCTGACCGAAACCGCACCTTTGTCGTCCTCACGAACCAGGACGTTGCAGGGCAGTAAAAGTCCTATGTCGGGAACTGCGTTTATCGCTTTAAGAGCGAGGGCCGGGTTGCAGGCGCCGAGAATCCGATAGCGCGGCATGTCTTCGTCGAGCTTCTCCTTCATCTTTGCCGCAACATCAATGTCTGACAAAACGCCAAAGCCTTCAGCCTGTAAGTCTGTTGTCACCTTCTCGATCGCGGCATCAAAATCCATCGCAACGCTTTTGCCAAATCCGAATCCAACGTCCATTAGTGTTTCTCCTTGTCCCCGGCCAGACCTGTTCCACAATAGATATCGTGCAACAGGCGAATGATCCGGTCCGCCGGCCCTTCGGCCAGCGAGTAGTAAATAGTCTGGGATTCGCGCCGCGTCGTAACCAGTTCCTGTTGGCGCAGGCGCGCGAGTTGTTGAGAAAGTGCCGACTGACTCAGCGGAATTGACGCGTTGAGGTCACCCACGGAACGCTCGCCATCGGCCAGCATGCACAAAATCATGAGCCGGCTTTCGTTGCCGAGCGCCTTCATAAGACTGGCGGCGTCCGCAGCGTGTTCGCCCATCTGAGCCGCCGTATATTGGATAAGCTCTTGTTTATTATTGATGTTCTCTGCATTCATTCGAACGGTTCCCCGACAATGAATTTATCTCAGCGCTTATAATAGGCGATACTACATTAGACGTCCATTAATTAGTCTTTACTAATTTAAAGCGTATTGCGCGCGGAGTATTCCTCGGTCGTGTCCCAGGCGACACGCTGCAGAAAGGCTGCGTCGTCCGGATCCAGGCCCGCGGTGTAGCTGAGCCCTTCTGGATTCTGCTGGTGCAGCGCCGCGTAGAAAGTGCACGCCGCCAGGTAAGTGCCCGCAAGCGTCGGGTGCTTACGATCCGCTATCCTGAGTTTCAGGTCAGGCCGCTGCTGAATCGCACGCTCGAAGGCAAGACCAACCGGAACGACCTGCGCGCCGAGCTTTTTGCCAATGCTCGTGTAGGCGTCATCCAGCAGGGCGGTCATCTCTGGTTCATCAATATATGCCCAGGTCATGAAGAAGGCCGGCTTCGCGTCGTTGCGTCTGATGACCCGCGCGAGCTGCTCGGCAGCGTCACGAAATGATTTTGATGTGTCGTCACCAATCGGACCCTTGCTATACCCTTGCAACACGACGACATCCCAGTCCTCCGACGCCGCCAACGACGGCAAACCGGCAATATGCTCCCGAAGATGCCCGCTCGAAATCGTCATGATGCGCGAGTCAAGCAAGCCATTCGCTGACTCCACGATGGCTTCATAGTGTTTGTGTAGCCCGTTGTTGTAGTACGTGAAGCTGTTGCCAACAAACAGCACCTTATCCGGCTCGCCCCCGATCGCTTGCGCGGATGGCGCGAATGCCAGTGCAAGCAGTAACAGTGTCGTAATTTTCATCCGATTAGCATGCCAAAAAAAGGGGAGCCAGGCTCCCCTTTTCTCGTTCTGCTCGTTAGCTATCGCTACAGCCTGAACCTGAGGTCCACGTAGACATAGCGACCCCAGTCGCGGTGGGCATCCTTGGCGAAGCCATAGGACTCGTCCGCAATGGGTGCCCTTTCGTCGGTAATGTTGTTGGCGCCAATTCGGAACCGCATGTCCGTTTCACCGATGTCAAAGGAGTAGTCTAGCTTCAAGTTGTAGGTTGTCATCGAGGGGATGTAGAACGGGTCACCATTACTCAGTATCTGGTTGAACCCACTGATTCGAAAGCCCGACAAAGAAGCCGCCACGTCGCCCCTGGACCAGGTCGCGCTGGCAGAATGCCGGTTCTCCTGGTTGCCGTCGATGCCCAGGAGGTCGCCAAGTCCCTCAATTGGGTAAGTAATCGTCGGATCAGCTTCCTTCGCGGCCTCGACGGTCTTAGACAAGTCCCCGGTCGCCGTTTGCTTGAACTCTGTGTAGAACGAGCCGTTATAACGGAAATAGAAACTGCCAAGCGAGGTATCGACGTCGTAATAGGCACCGATGTCGTAGCCCCTCAGGCTTCGCGTATCGAGATTGGTGTATTTGTCCGACACATAATCAACACTGCCGGCAGGACAAAGACCTGCAGCCAGGTATCCATCAACCAGATCCGTATCAGTGACATCATAATCACGACGAACAACCGCGGGATTGCCCTGCACATTCGAACAATCGGCGATACCAGCCTCTAGCCGCAGCACGAGGTCATACAGAATGTGGTTTTCCTCGCCGAACAGGCCAATCGTGTCATTCTTTTCGATCGACCAGAAGTCGAGCGTGAACGAGAGGTTCTCGACGGGGTCGATCACGATACCGATCGAAGTATTCGTGGACTCCTCGGGCACGAGATCTTTACTACCCGTCGCCTGTCGTTGAATGCTGTAGTCACAATCCTCAGCTAGCGTTCCCTGATCTTCGCCGTAAAAGCAGAAATAGTCGTTCAGAGTATTCGAGCGCGCAACGAACTGTTCATTGATCGTGATCAGGTTTGGCGCCCGGAACGCCTCGGACCACGAGCCGCGGAAGAGTAACTGGTCGACGGGCCGCCAGCCGAATGCCACTTTACCGACGGTCGTATCGCCGATGTCGTCAAAGTCCTCGTAGCGCAAGGCCAGTTGCACATCAAGCGTGTCGAGTAGCGGTAGCTGCAACTCGGTGAACAGCGAGTTCGTCGTGCGATCGCCTTCGCCATCGGGAGTCGGGCTCGCGCCAACGACATCCGAGGTCAAAGGATAGGTGTCGCCCTCAAAGTCACCCTCTATATCAAAGACGCCATCCAGGTCCGGATCCCGCATGAACCTGATCGTGCCGTCGAGGCGTGGATCGCGATCGTCATCGAATGATTCACGGCGGTACTCAAAGCCGGCGAGAAATGCTGCCGGACCAGCCGGCATCTGGAAAAGTTCCGGGTTTGAGAACTTGACGTCGAACATCGAAAGGTCCGACTTGCCTTTGCGATAAATGTCGATCAGCGCTTGCTCGAGATTCGAGTCAACACCAGCACTGAACGGGTTGTATGCAGCCGGTGTCGGATCGAACAGCGCTGCTGTGAGTAATGTGTTTGACAGCCGGTTGTGCGTGATGTCGTCACGCGTCGCTTCCGACCAGGTGACGGCCGACTCCCAGTCCCAGTCGCCAGTAGTGCCGCGCAGACCGAAGAGCACGCGAGCTGCGTCGCCGTCATTGTCGACAATGCGCGGATACTCAGCAAACCGGTAGAGGTCCATGTTCAGTTCATAGCCTTCGTCGGGCACATCCACGTAAACAGCGGGATCCAGCACGCGACTCGGCGAGCCGACAGGGCCGAGCGGATTGTAGTAATTTGAAGCGCCAACCCGAAGCGGAGCGGCAGTCAGGTCGGTTATAGGCGTGTTGGTCCGATTGGTCGTCGAGGAGTAGAAATAGACATCACCGAACATCTCGAGACCGGAATCCATCTCGTGATTGAAGTAAGCGAACACCGTAGTCCGCTCTAACTCTGAGGCAAGGTCACGGTTATCGTTGAGGTTGTAGCGAACCGTTCCCTGTCCGTCCTCATGCAGGCAATTGCCATTGTTGAGGTCGAAGCCGCCTGCGCAGTTCGGATCACCGCTTGGAAAGAGTTCAAACTCACCACTACCGTCGGTGACATCGTTTGTCCGCAGACTGTGGGTGCTGCCCACGCTGGATACTACGTCGAACTGTCCCCACAGCGAATTGGCGCTGTCGTTCCTGAAACGAGTACTAGTCGCGTACGGCGAATCCGCCGGGAAGCGATAGCGGAAATCCGAATTTGCCCAGCGCGGATCATCCTGTGAGTTAACGCGATCGCGCTGATAGTACCTGGCAAATATACCGACGTGCGTTGCGCCACCATTAAAATTCTCGCCCCATTCCACCGAGAGAGACTCGGCGCTGCGCGGAAGATTATCGTAGTCGCTGTAACGCGCCCGAATGGTGAGACCTTCAAAATCGTCCTTGAGAACTGTGTTGATAACACCTGCAACCGCATCCGCGCCGTAAATTGCCGATGCGCCATCACGAAGGATCTCTACTCTGTCCACACCAAATACCGGAATGTGATTCGAGTTCACTGAATTTACCGGAACCAGGCTGCCACCGACTCGCTCGGTCTGGTAACTAGCCATGTTGACAAGACGCCGGCCGTTCAGGAGAACGAGTGTGTTACCCGTGCCCATGTTGCGCAGGTTGATTGCGCCGACATCGCCGCGTGCCGCGTTTACGCTGCCAGCAGTATCAGCCTCACTAAAAAAGTTCTGGCCCATCTCGGGGATCATGTCCAGAAGCTCATCGCCCGACTCGACGCCCAGGATTTCGATGTCTTCGCTAGTAAAGACCGACACGGCTAAGGCGTCGTTGATTCTTGCGCCTTTAATTTGCGAGCCGGTAACGGTGATCTCGTCGACCACCTCCTCATCTGCGTCGTCCTCGGACTGCGCAATGGCATTGCCTGAACCCAGCGCC
>CAYTNO010000110.1:0-6486 GCA_964439125.1 uncultured Woeseiaceae bacterium
GCTATCAGCGACGCAGTATTGGCCGACATTCTGGCGAACGGCAATGCTGCCGAATTGAGCGATGCTGGCATCGAACGGAGACTGGTGCAGGTTACGGTGGGCGAGCATTCGGTACTCGCCTATTTTCGAGAGCATTCGGGAGAAGAGCGCGACGTGCCCGAACTTGCAGCCTACAAGCTGGATCGCATGCTTCAACTTGGCATGGTCCCCATGACTGTCCGACGCGAAATTGATGGAACTCAAGGCACCTTAGAGTATGTTCCGGCGGGCACCATTACAGAGTTTGACCGCGCAGCAACCGGGAAAGGGGCGCACGCAACGTGTTCCATCGGAAAACAAACAGGTGCAATGCGTGTTTTCGATACGCTCATTAACAACTCAGCGAGAACACCATCGTCGATGTTGTACAACCCCGACGATTTGTCGTTGATGTTGGTTGATCACGAACGTTCATTCGGCGCTGACCTCGAACAACCTGCGTATCTAAAGGACATTGCACCTGCTATTGGCGATCAATGGCGCGCCGCGTTATCCGAACTAAATGACGAAGCGCTTCGCGCGGAGCTTGGCGATGTACTCAATGATGATCAACTGGTGGCGCTCAGGGCTCGCCGAGATGCTCTGCTCAATGGGTCGGCAGGCCAGGCCGCTGTGCCTTAGCGTAGCGGTCGAGTGTAATATCAAGCCATGGCCGCCCGAAAGCCCTACCTCTCCAAATCCCGCCTGATCTCGGCCTGGCAATGCCCGAAAAAACTGCACCTGGAGAAGCATTACTCTGAGCTAGCGGTCATCACGCCGCAAATGGAGTCGATGTTTGCCGGTGGTCATCGGGTTGGTGACGTTGCGAAACAACTCTACGGCACTTCCGATTCTGTCGAAGTCGCCTTCGATTTCAAGACGATGGTGGCGGAGACGAAGCAACTCATCGATGGCGGTGCCGACTTCCCGATATTCGAGGCGACGTTTCGGCACGAGAACGTGCTTATTCGGGCCGATGTTCTGATCCCTGGGCCCGACGGTTGGAAGGTGGTGGAGGTGAAGGCCTCGACCTCGGTCAAGGACTATCACAAGCTCGATTGTGCCATTCAGCTCTGGGTGATGCGTGAGTCGGGACTGCCGGTGACGTCGATCTCGCTGGCGCACATCAACAACCAGTTCGTGTATCCGGGCAACGGCGACTACGACGGCCTGCTGGTGGAGCACGACTTGACCGAAGAGGCCAACGGTCTCAAGCAAGCGGTGGTCGATCTGCTTGTCGATGCACGCGAGGCGGTGATCGGTCCGATGCCGGATATCAACGTCGGTGCCCATTGCAACAAACCCTACGACTGTCAGTTTCAATCACATTGCTGGCCGAAGGATACGAAGTACCCCATCACTGGTTTAGGCGGCAGCAAAGCGAAGCTTGGCGAGTACGTGGCACTCGGGGCTCACGACATACTCGATGTCGACGAGAACAGCGTTACGTCCGCAACCCAGCGACGTATCTACCGAGTGACGTGTAAAGGCGAGCCCGAGATTCTCGATGGCGCCCGGCAGCAGCTTGAGGCCTTGCCGTACCCGCGCTACTACCTGGATTTCGAGACGATCGGGCCCGGCGTGCCGATCTGGCCCGGCACCCGCCCATACGCGGCCATCCCGGTGCAGTGGTCCTGTCACATAGAAGAAGAGGGCGGGGGAATACAGCATGACGAGTTCCTGGATCTGTCCGGTGAGCCGCCGATGCGAGCCCTGGCTGAGAAGATGATCGAGTGTTTGGGCGACTCAGGGCCGGTGTTGATGTACACGAACTACGAACAGAAGGTCATTCAGGGTCTGATTGAGCTATTCCCCGATCTGGCAGAGCGCTTGCAGAAAATTATCAATAGACTCTGGGACTTACACCCGGTAGTTAAAGAAAACTACTACCACCCGGACATGCTCGGATCGTGGTCGATCAAGGCGGTTTTGCCCACGATCAACCCCGAAATGGACTACAAGAAACTCGAGGGCATTGCCGAGGGCATGGGGGCATCGGATGGCTTCATCGAGGCCATCAACCCCGAGACCGATATGCTGCGCAAGCGCGAACTCGAAGAGCAGTTACTGCGTTACTGCAAGTTCGACACCGAGGCGATGGTTGAGATTGTGCGGTTTTTCGTCCGGTCTTAGAGCCCGGCCACCCACTGAGTCAGGCGCTGTGACTGGAATTTAAAAAACGGGTTGTGTCGAATGCGCAGAAAAAAATCGGGGTCCAACAGCAGCACATCGCGCTCTCCGCGTGGCGCCAGCGCGCCAAGAACGACGTTGGAATCACTGCTGAACGAGCCGTCGCCGTAGAGCCTGTCGTCGGGGCGAAACGGAATGGCGATGTGCGATAGCGAGTAGATTTCGGTCGGCCATCTCAGCTTTGTTTCTGCAATCATTGCCTCAGTCTGGCCGGCGGCTAAAGTCTGCACGTCGACGGCGTTGCTGGAGGGATCCCGGTTCCTGAGAACGGCTACGTCGAAGTCTAGCGGTGCCAGTGCAGTGAAATAGTCAGCCGGATCGTCGGGAATGTCTTCCATCAAATGCAGCATCGTGCTGTTGCGATTCACGTCGTAAAGAACCAGCTCGCTACCGTTGGGAGGTAACCTGTCGTACACCGTCGACACGATGGCGGTTGCGCCTACCGTATTATCCACGATCGATTGAAATGTCAGTACCGGCGGCATGTCCGCGGCTTTGTCCGCATCAGCGAGATCATCGTGAACGCGCCTGGAAAGTTTATGAACTTCCCAGGCTGCCTGCTTTGGAAACGACGTGAATTTGAAGGGATCAACTTCCGGAAGAACCTGCAGCCATTTGAATTGCTCGAAGTAGGGCACCCAGGAGAGTGCTGCGTGCCAATTCATCACAGCGGCGGCCGAGGTAATGGCGATGCCAGGCGACATCAGCACAAGTCCGTCAGGGCAAGGTAGTTCATCGCTACTGGTGCACTGCAGTGCGTAGTCCACGGACAACAGCCCACCGTTGGAATAACCAACGAGCAACAATGATTCATCCGCCCCCGGCAGCTGCGTCGCTCGCCGAATTGCAATACGCACTGCCGCGGTCCAGTCCTCCCATCGCGCCTGTAGCAGCCCACCGACCGCAAACCCATGACCCGGCATGCGCATCGCGACCACGTTGTAGCCTGCGCCCGCCAGCGTCTGTGCAGTGGCCAGCATGGAATACGGCGAATCGGTCAGGCCGTGCAACATCACGGCAACGCCGCGTGGGGATGGCACCGTCAACTCGTAGGAATGGTTCCAGTTGCCGTCGAAGTTGTCGGGGTGAACAAGGCTGCCGGCGAAGTACCGATCTGCAGGGCTGTCGGGGCGCGACTGACTGGGGATCTTCTCCGCGAGTTCGGCCGCGAGCTTGTCTTCGATAGCAAGGTAGGCCGCCCAGTCGGTGTCGTTTTCCATCGACGCATTGAATTCCTCGTCGAACTTGATTCGGTGCTCCGGGCCAAGCGGCGGCATGCGCAGTGCATCGAATGCCCGCCCGAAGTAAATCGTCAGCAGCAATACGACCACCACCGTGGCCAGCCACCGACCAGCAACGAATACCCTACTCATCTACCGACTCATCAGTTCCTGCATTTTTGCGAGTTGTATGGTTTCTTCAACGAGCTTACCGTCGTGATAGAACATGATCAGTTCCAGCGGGACGTTGTTCCAGGCGAGCTGCGCGACATTGTCCGGGCTGATGCTGTGTCGACCCAGGGTCTTCTCGGTCGGCCAATCCACTGATGGAAACGAAATGTAGGCAAGTTCCGAACAAACGATTTTGTCCGTAGTGTCGACGTCAAAGTTGAAGTCGTATTTCTTGCCCAACTGGCGAAACGCCATCATTAGCGCTTCCTTTTTAAGTTCTTTCGCATTGCTCTCATCGAATATGGGACGCAGGATGGCGATGTCATCCACATTGATAAAATGTTCCAGCGTATTCAGTTGAACGCCGTCCCTCAGTGCTTCAATAATTTGCTTCTGGTCTTTTGAGTCGGGGTCGGCATCTGTGCTGAGTTTGTCGGCGTACTGTTTGACCAGTAACTCATCCCAAACACCGGCATCGATAAGCTCCGCCTTGCTCCCTGTCCAAATAGCAACGTGCCCGAAATGGCCAGGAATCAACTTGTCGGTCAATCGGAACGGCGTTTTCTCCAGGATAATGTCCAGCGGTTGCAGGACGGACTTGATATTGCGCATGGCATCTTCATCGCCATACAGCTTGCCTTTTCTGGACTCGTACATACCGACGGTATTGCCGAACAAGCCGCTGACCATGTCGAAGCCATCCTTGGTCGTCTCTGAAACGGTGTCGGCCGTGAGGCGTTCGAATGCGACAAACTTATTCGCGGCTATTTCACCGACACGCAATTTCTTGGTGTAATTGTAGGATGGGCTGGAGTCGATGAGCTGCGTCAGGTAGGCGAAGTCGGAGTCTTCGTGGGCATCTTCGATTAAGGGTTTCTGCTGCTCATAAAATTCGATCGCTCGCCTTGCCCGGTGCCGGATTTCAACGGAGTTGGCCGCCATCGTTGCTTCGGCGAGTTTGTTCGCGACCAGACCGAAACCCATGTCGGGGTCGTTGAGGACATTTCTGAGCCGCTCGTCCTGTTCGAACAGGACGATGCCCAGGAGGTAATTATCATAGAGAGTGAGGGCGGCGCTCATTGAGAGCATCAGCCCTTTCAGCCGCAATTCAGGACTGATCTTGTACTTAACGAGCGTCGAGTCGCTTACGTCGACGGCGCACTCATAAGCGTTGGCGATTCCATAAAGTTGTTCGCGAACACCGAGGTAGAATTCGGAACCGCTTTTCAGCGTGAGAAGATCCCGGCTGGACAACGGCTCGTCTGTGTTCAGTCGCAGGCGGTTCGAAACCTCCAGCATCTCGGCTCTGGCGACCAGGCTCTGTTCCACCAGCAACAGCAGATTCTCGAAATCTTCCTGGAAAAGGAGCTCGGGCAAGACGCCAGTGCTGAGCTTGTCGGCCAGCGCGTCAAAGCACGCGACCTGTTGTTCTTCCACCTTGGTGGAGATTCGCAAATAGGTGTAAGCAGACCACACGCTGGCGACGACAACGAGTCCAACCGCCAGCTTGAGGATGTTTGCTTTGCTGATTATGGGCACAATTAGTTTCCACGATTGCCAGTGAACGCAACCATACCAGCTTCGCTTTATACGCGTTATGCTCTACGTCACGGCTATGGCTCGAGAGAATTGGACCTGGAATGAAGAAGATCGCCTATATCCTCGTAGTCGTGGTCGCGTACTACGCCTATGAGCGATTCCTGATCCCTGAACTGCCTGCAAGCACTGCGCAGCCCGGCAGCGTGCAATCCAGCCAGGCTATTGAGCAATGGAGAGCCGGGCAACAGGTGAGTGGCATTGGCACGGTGGTACGCGTTCTTTCCGATGATAACGACGGCAGTCGCCACCAGCGCTTCATTCTGGAATTGGGCTCAGAACGAACACTGCTGGTCGCCCACAACATCGACCTTGCGCCACGAATTCCGTCATTGAGTAAAGGCGACACCGTGGCGTTCTACGGCGAGTATGAAACAAACCAGCAGGGCGGCGTCATTCACTGGACGCATCATGACCCACAAGGGCGGCATGCTGCCGGCTGGTTAGAACACGAAGGTCAACGGTATCAGTAAGACAAATGGATGAGAGGGTCGGGCTCGTTCGCGACGAACGAACCCGACATCTATTTTTTTACCGTTTGTATTTGGGCTTATTCCGCTTCAGTCAGCATCTTCATTGTGTCGGCCCTGACGCCATCTGCTGCTGCGGCCGCTTGCCCGTCCTCCGATGTCAGCATTGCATTAAGTGCATCCATGTCGGAAACGCTAATTAGCAATCCAGTCAGGTGAGGATTGTCGGCATTCTGAAACGTATGCACGTGCGCCGCGCCGTTGGCTTCGAATAACTGGCGCCGGCTGTCGTCACCGTGCCAGGCGGCGAGCCATTTCTCGGGATCGTCCACTTCATGCAGGATCACCAGATGGGCATTGTCACCAGGACTCGCTACAGGCGTATCGCTGTTCCAAATATCATTGGTATAGCGCCACTGGCCATCGTCACCGCGATGCCAGGTTTCCATGTACTTGCCGGTGTCTACCACTGCGTCGCCTGCCATCAGCGTGTAGGCACCGACGTTGTAAGCGTAATCGCCAGCGACCTGCGTCTCCATGGAGTCAAGTTTCCCGGTGAGGCCGGCATCGATCATGGAGCCAAATAGGGCACGGACTCCGTCAGGGCCAGTCTGCATCTCCGCGTTGGGTGGCAAGAGACGTGCGTCACTCTCATAGAGGGCCACGACTGCCTCGATGTCCCCGGCATTGAGTGCTGCTTCCCATTCTGCCGATCGTTCATGGATGACGGAAGGGTCGGCGGGTGGCGCGCTTTGCGTGCAACCGATGGCGACCAGGAGCAACGGCAGTACGGTTATAAGTTTTCTCATTTTGAATCCTCT
>CAYTNO010000111.1:0-6464 GCA_964439125.1 uncultured Woeseiaceae bacterium
TACGGCTACAACGCAGCCACGGGTGTGTACGGCGACATGATCGAGGCCGGTATCCTGGATCCGACCAAGGTCACACGCTACGCACTGCAAAACGCTGCATCTGTCTCAGGTCTGCTGCTGACAACCGAAGCAATGGTTGCCGACGCACCGCAGGATGCTGCTGCTGCCATGCCGGCGATGCCTGACATGGGCGGAATGGGCGGAATGGGCGGCATGATGTAAGCCACCTGGCCTATCGCAAGAAAAGGAGGCCCGGCAATTATTGCCGGGCTTTTTTTTCGTCTCGAATCGCGATGTTCAAGTCTGTAGTTGTACCAATATAGTGTGCGCCGACTTGCTGAGACTATACTCGCGCGGTGAAATCGAATCGTCAGAAACTCGGGATGAGCTATGCGCATGGAGGTGTTGGACCGCCTCTGGTGGGCATCACTGTAGGCGGCGTACTCGATGAAGCAGCAAGCCGCTGGCCCGACCGGGATGCCCTTGTTGTCACGGATCAGGATGTGCGCTGGAGCTGGAAGGAGCTTCGCGAACGAGCACGTGCGCTGGCAACGGGGCTGCTTGCAACAGGCCTGAACCCGGGCGATCGAATTGGAATGCTGGCACCGAATCGCGCCGAATGGCTGGTCGCCCAATTTGGCAGTGCCTACGCAGGGCTCATTCTCGTCAACATCAATCCTGCCTACCGGCAATCAGAGCTCGAATACGCGCTAAACAAGGTAGGCTGCCGCGGGCTAATCACCGAGACGCGATTCAAGTCCAGTGACTACATTGGGATGCTGCAAGCACTTGCACCCGAGCTTGCCACGGCAAGCTGTGGCGACTTGCACGCCGAACGTCTCCCGGCGCTGCGCACAGTTATTCAGCTTGGCAGCGAAAACATCCCGGGCATGTTCAGCCTGGAGCAGGTTTCCGGCCGCCTTGACGAGGAATCTCTGCAACGACTGGAGGCTATAGAACAGCAGTTAGACTTCGATGCACCGGTCAATATTCAATTTACCAGCGGTACGACCGGAGCACCCAAGGCGGCTACGCTGACGCACCACAACATGATCAACAACACGCGGATGTCGGCGGCGATCCTCAAGTTCACCGAGAAGGACCGCTTGTGCATACCGGTGCCGATGTATCACTGCTTCGGCATGGTTCTTGGAACACTGTTATGCGCGACGACGGGCGCGGCTATCGTGTTCCCGGGGGCAGCCTTCGAAGCTGAATCGACGTTACAGGCCATCGAAGCTGAGGCCTGCACGGCATTGCACGGTGTCCCGACGATGTTTATTGCAATGCTGGATGATCCGGGCTTCGAACAATACGATCTGAGCAGCCTCCGCACCGGCATTATGGCCGGGGCGCCATGTCCTGTTGAGCTCATGCGCGAAGTAATCGACGACATGCATATGAGCGAGATCACTATCGGTTACGGCATGACCGAAACCGGGCCGCTGTCGACGCAAACGATGCCCGACGATCCGATCGAACTTCGCGTAGGCACTGTGGGTCGCACGTTGGCGAATACCGAAATCAAGATCGTCGACGAAGACGGGCGGATCGTCGCGCTGGACCAACCCGGTGAACTATGCGTTCGAGGCTACAACGTCATGCTTGGCTATTGGGATGACGGCAAGCAGGATAGCTGGATGCACACCGGCGATATCGCAACGATGGACGAAGCGGGTTACGTTCGCATTGTTGGTCGCAGCAAAGACATGCTGATACGTGGTGGAGAGAATGTTTACCCCCGCGAGATCGAAGATTTTCTCTACACCAACCCGAAGGTTGATCAGGTCGAAGTTGTCGGCGTGCCGGATACGAAGTTCGGTGAAGAGATCGCGGCCTGCATTAAACTGGGCGAGGGTCAACGTGCGACAGTCGAAGAGATTCAAGAGTTCTGTCGGGGCCAACTTTCATATTTCAAGATTCCTCGTTACGTCTTCTTTGTCGAAGAATTCCCGATGACGGTCACAGGCAAAGTCCAAAAATTTATTCTGCGCGAGCAACTCGCCGAAGAACTCAGGCAAAAATCTGGAACGTCGTAATTAGAAGCAGCAGAAAAGCGCTTCAGAGGTTCGTGTGGCCCACAGGTGCCGGGAACCGATTTCGTAACACGTGCCGTCAGTTAACACCCGGTCTGCGGAGATTACAATCCGGGGTTTCACGGATGTGGATTGTTGAACATAGAGCCTATACCTAGTGTGCTGGCAGAAGATCGCCAGTGATGCACGGGAAGGAGGTGAGTTTTATGTCAATTCTGCATAAATTTGAGCCCCGCAACAGGGCTGTTGATGTAAAACGGACCGCGCCTCTCACCCACAGCATGGAGGAGTTCTTCGAGGACTTCCCACCACGCCGCTGGATGGAGACGTTTGAGCCTTTTGGTCTGAAATGGCCAATGGGTATCGATTTTGAGAGAAGTTTCCGAGTCGATATTCTTGATCGAGAAAAAGAGCTCATAGTCCGGGCGGAACTGCCTGGTGTCGAAAAAGACGACGTCGAAGTCACAATCTCGGGCGATCGCCTGACGATTGAGGCCGAGAGGAAGTTTGAGGAAGAGGCAAACAAAGATACGTTCTACCGTCATGAACTCGGTTACGGTGAGTTCATGCGGAGCATAGCTTTGCCGGTTGATGTTGATGTTGAACACATCAAGGCAGAACTGAAGGACGGCATCCTGAAGGTTGTTCTTCCGAAAACGCAGGCGGCGGAACGCCACACTGTGGAAGTTGCCTGACGACGACTGACGCAGGAGTGACAGCCGGGGCGACTGCTAGCCGCCCCGGTTTTTTATTGGCTTTCGGAATCGCTTCCAGATTCGGTAGCCGAGTAACACTGCAAGAATGACCGCATAGATCCATGCGTCACTTGTGTCTTTCTTGACCTGCCACCAGTAATGCCAAACGCCAAGAATGCCAACGACGTAGGCGCTGTAGTGCAATTTGTCCCAGCGGCGTCCCATGCGACGCCGTATTGCGGCGGTGGACGTTGCTGCCATCGCGGTTAGCAGCAGAAGCGCCGTAAATCCGATGGCAATGAACGGTCGTTCGGTCAGATCTTCAAGAATGGCGGCCCATTGAAATGCCGGATCAACCGCAAGTCCGCGATCGAGCAATAACCAGGTCGAAAAGTGCATTAGCACATAGAAAAACGTGAATAAGCCGAGCATACGCCGGAATCGAATCAGCCAGTTCCAGCCGGTAATGCGACGCAGCGGCGTGACGGCCAGTGTGATCATGATCAGGCGAATCGCCCAGTTGCCGAAGCGATCGAGAATATCTTCGACCGGGTTTGCGCTGAGTTGCCCTGTGATACCGAACGCATCACCAACCGCGAGCGCCGCTGGCAACAGACACAACAGGAAGACCAGCGGCTTGCCAACAAACCGAACTTTTTGCAGCGTATTCACTGCGGGTTAGAAGTTCTTGCGCAGATCAAGGCCGTCGTAGAGGTGGGCGACCTGTTCGCCATAGCCATTGAACATCAAGGTCGGTTTCCTCGGCGCAAACAAGCCGCCGCCAATCGCTCGCTCACTTGCCTGGCTCCAGCGCGGATGGTCGACTTCAGGATTAACGTTTGCATAGAAGCCGTACTCATTCGCCGCAGCCATCCTCCAGCTGACGTCCGGTTGTTTCTCGACAAAGCTCATCCGAACGATGCTTTTGATTCCTTTGAAGCCGTATTTCCAGGGCACGACCAGACGGATGGGAGCGCCATTCTGGTTGGGTAGCGTCTCTCCGTACACCCCGACGGCGAGTATTGGCAGCGGATTGGTCGCTTCGGCAATCGTCAGGCCTTCGCGGTATGGCCATTCCAGAACACGCCGTCTCTGGCCCGGCATTCGTACCGGATCGTGCAACGTCTCGAACGAAATGAATTTGGCCTTGGATGTCGGCTGAAAATGTTTGACGACGTCGGCGAGTGAAATGCCCACCCACGGTATGACCATCGACCAGGCTTCGACACAGCGCATGCGGTAGATGCGTTCCTCAAGATCAAACGGCTTAATGAAGTCTTCGAAATGAAACGTGCCGGTTTTCTCCGCGTGGCCGTCGACTGTAATTGACCACGGGCGAGCATCGAATTCCTGCGCATAGCGAGACGGGTCTTCCTTGCCTGTGCCGAACTCATAAAAATTGTTGTAACCCGTCACGTCTTCGTAGCTGTTGGGGGTTTCGTCGGTGCTGAATTCACTTTCGACGACACCCGGGAGTTTGGCCCGCGATTCGTCGGGAACCACTGCAGCCATAGCCGGGCCGGCCAGAATCGAGGCTCCGGCAATGCTGCCGGCGCGAATAAATGTACGGCGATTCAGGTAGTTGTCCTTACTCGTGATCTCGGACGGGCGAATCTCGGCGGTTTTCTTGATCAGCATCTGTGCTCCATAACGGCGAATCTGGCTATATAGACCCATTCTAAGCGATGAATATTGCATAAATTTTCGCTGGAGGTAATTCTAGGCCGTCATAACGCAGGATCAACCATGAGGACTTGCCCGAGTGTCCGCAGTGCGGATCTGAATACACCTACATGGATGGCGCAATGCAGCTGAAGTCCCAGTTCGTCAGGAAAGCATGAGTTTGTCGCCCCGTGACAGGCTGTTGGCCTTACGCGAAGAACTCGAATCGATTGCGGCGACCAGCGGTGACTCCGCAGCTGTCGTGGAGCTTGATCAATCGAAAGTCGGGCGACTGTCTCGTATGGATGCGATGCAGGCCCAGGCAATGGCCCAGGCATCCGGTCACCGCCGCGAGGCGATGTTGCGCAACATTGAGGCCGCCCTGAATCGCATCGATGATGGAAGCTACGGCCTGTGCAGGGACTGTGACGAGCCGATTAATCCGAAACGACTGGAGTTCGATCCGACAGCGCTGCGCTGTATCGGTTGCGCGAGCAAATTAGAGCAATAAGCCATTCTCAATTAACCCTTGTTTTCCCTGCCACTTACGGCTAGTTTCCCTCGAAATTGGTGGGACAGTGGGTATTACTGTCAGCGCTGAATACTGAGGCGAATAGCCTGGAGAGATAGAGTTGTCATTTAAGGAAGTTACAGGCCGTTACGACGGACCCACACTTGAGACCGAGGTGCTGGAGTTCTGGCGTGAACACGACACATTTGCGAAGACGCTGCATCAGAATGAAGGTGGTCCGCAATTCAGCTTCAACGAAGGCCCGCCAACGGCGAACGGCAAGCCAGGCATTCACCACGTACTTGCGCGCAGTTTCAAAGACGCGTTCCCTCGCTACAAAACAATGCGCGGCTACTACGTGCCAAGGAAAGCCGGCTGGGACACACACGGCTTGCCCGTAGAACATGAGGTCGAAAAACACCTGAACAAAGAAGGCCTGATCGACAGTTACGACAAGAAGGAGATTGAAGACAAGGTCGGTATCGCCGAGTTCACACGTCTGTGCCGTGAGTCGGTCATGACCTACATCGGCGACTGGGAGAAGATGACCGAGCGCATGGGCTTTTGGGTCAATCTCGACGAGGCGTATTACACGCTTAACAACAGCTACATCGAATCTGTCTGGAATCTGTTGCAAAGGATCTGGGACAAGGATCTTATTTATCGAGGCTACAAGGTTGTGCCGTACGACCCGCGTATTGGCGCGACGCTTTCGTCGCATGAACTCGCGCAGGGTTATCAGGACACCGAGGATCCATCGATCACCGTGCGTTTCCGCTTACAGGGAGAGAAGAACACTTCGATCCTGGTTTGGACGACAACGCCATGGACGCTGCCGTCAAACCTCGCACTGGCCGTCGGCGAAGACATCGACTACAGCTACTGCGAGGTCGATGGTGAAACGTTGATCGTTGCCGAAGCACTGCGCGAGGCCGTCATGCGTGACCTCGAACACTCGGTTAGCAAGACCGTCAAAGGCAGCGAGCTTGTCGGCAAGCGCTACGAGCAGCTGTTCGACTATCTTGAGGTCGACGCCGAGGCGGCATTTCAGGTCTATGCGGCTGACTTCGTCAGCACGGAGAGCGGCACCGGCATCGTTCACACAGCGCCGGCATACGGCGTCGATGACCTGGCATTCGGCCAGGCCAATGGGCTGCCCGTCGTGCACGGCGTCGGCCTCGACGGTCAATTTGTTGCGGAGGTTGAACCGGTTGCGGGCATGTTCTTCAAGGATGCCGACAAACCACTCATCCGGATTCTCAAAGACCGCGGCCTGATGTTCCGCTCCGAGCGCATTACGCACAGCTACCCGTTCGGCTGGCGCACAAAAGACCCAATTCTCTACTACGCGAAAAACGCCTGGTACATCCGCACGTCGCAGTTTCGCGAGCGTATGGTCGAGCTCAACAACACGATCAAGTGGGTGCCCGAACATATCCGCGAAGGGCGCTTCGGCAATTGGCTGGAGAACAATGTCGATTGGGCGTTGTCCCGCGAGAGATTCTGGGGAACCCCGTTACCCGTATGGACCGACGGCGAAGGTGACTACGTTTATATCGG
>CAYTNO010000112.1:0-6455 GCA_964439125.1 uncultured Woeseiaceae bacterium
CGCAACCGACAATCGCCAAAGGCCGATATCGCTTTTCGTGAACGCCCAACGACGACGGCTCGATCGACGATAACTCGTCTTTCTACGACTCGCCCTTCTACGCAAAGCCGACAACTACAAGCTCGCGTCAGCGAACCGCGCAAGTCGCAGGTAAGGCAAAGCACGCCCCGGCAGTCGCAGGTAAGGAAATCTGAGCCTCGACAGTCGCAGGTAAGGAAATCTGCGCCTCGACAGCCGCAGGTAAGGCAAAGCACGCCGCGGCAAACGCAAGTGGCGAGAGCACCGTCAAAGCAGTCGCACGTGACGAGAGCACCGTCGCGACAGTCAGACGTTCGTCAATCGCAGCCTCGCGAGGTGCAGTCAAGACGGTCGTCGCAACCACAGCGGTCGGAATCGCAATCCAGGCCTAGCAAGCAGTCCGGGTCTAGCAAGCAGTCCGGGTCTAGCAAGCAATCCGGGTCTAGCAAGCCACAAAGCAGTTCCAGGGGAGATTCCCGAAGCGGCAAGACATCGTCTTCGAGCCGCTCGCGAAGAGATCGCGGTTAGGGCGCTAGTCAGAGTTGTTTTCGTTGGCCCCGGAGTTGTGGGGTTCCGAATCTTGCTTGCCTGACGACAACTCCCAGGCAATGTATGCGATACATCCGGCTGTAAACAGAGCCAGCAGAATTAGAATAAACGGTAGAGCGCTTCGCATAATCCGGATCTTAGCATTGCAGCTGCCTGTAGCCGCTAATCCTCGTCGCTTGTCGTTTGCTTTGGCAAACGCCCGGACTTACGCAGCGCTTCACGCAGAACGAATTCGATCTGCGCATTGAGACTGCGCAGATCGTCGTTCGCCCAGCGTTGCACAGCTGCGAGTGTCTTCTCATCCATCCGCAGCGCAAATGCCTTGCGTGCCGCCATTGGTCAATTCCTGTTGCTGCAGAGACTAGTTGTATAAAGAACCGGCATTGACGATAGGTTTGGTAGACTCTTCACCGCAGAGCACGACCAGCAGATTACTGACCATTGCTGCTTTGCGCTCCTCATCGAGCTCGACCACGTTTTTCTCCTTCAATTGATCGAGCGCCATCTCAACCATCCCCACCGCGCCTGCCACGATCTGTGTTCTTGCAGCGATAATGGCAGATGCCTGTTGGCGCCTGAGCATCGCGTTCGCAATTTCCGGCGCATATGCCAAGTGACTGATGCGCGCTTCAATAACTGTCACACCGGCTTGCTCCAGTCGATCCTGAATTTCTTCGCGCAGAGCCTGAGCGATTTCCGCGGGATGGCTGCGCAGTGCAGTGCCCTCCCCCTCGTGCGGCTCATAGGGATATGTCGTCGATAGATTTCGCAGCGCCGACTCACTTTGAATCTGCACAAACTCCTCGTAATCATCGACCTCAAACAACGCTTCGGCAGTATCGAATACCTTCCAAACCACGACGGCCGCGATCTCGATAGGGCTGCCGCGTGAATCGTTTACTTTCAGCTTGCTGCTCTCGAAATTCCGGATTCGGGTAGAAACGGCAGTCTTCGCGTAGAACGGATTGGCCCACTTCAGACCCTGATCATGCGCTGTACCCACGTACTTGCCAAAAAGCTGCAGGACCTTCGCTTCATTCGGGTGCACCATGAAGAACCCAACCCAGCCAATCACAACGACGAGTGACGCGATACCGACCACGATCATGCCAGCACCGTTTCCGGCCATGATCATCTTCAAATTGACGTACCCAAAGCTGATCTGAACCACTGCCATCACAACCAGCATCAGGTAACCGGATGGCACATTTCTTACTTGTTCGCGATTCATGGTGCTCTCCCTCTCTGTATCAATTTGATATCATTTTGATATCGTTCGGAAGAAAAGTCAAGAAATGACCGGGACGAACAGCAAAGTGCGTTACATCTACAGCTCTTTTCCGTTACAGTGTAACGCATGGCAAAGACCAAAATCTCGACGCTGAACCTGCGCATCAACCCTTCCATCAAGGAAGCGGTGCGTGAAGCAGCTTTGCGTGAGCACCGCAGCGTCGCAAATATGGTCGAAGTCCTGATCCGCCGGCATTGTGACCAGAGCGGCATCACAATTCCGGAACAATCCGACCTTTTCCCAGGGAATAAGCATGGATGAACGAATGTTGAGGGCGATGGTTGCCGCAGGTGCCATCAAGAATATCGACATTATTGCCAGCGGAGCGCGCTTTCATGTTGAAGCAAGGACGCCAAACGGCTCGTTTACCGCCGAAACTCTAAAGGGAAAGGTCAAGACCTGGGTCACGCTTGACGCTGCCGCCAGGTGGGTGCGAGCGCTAGGCGTGGGTGGCGCCAGAGTGAACCTGACCCACTGGCAACCTGGCCAGCGGGAGCTCTCGGTCTAAAAGCTCTCTGCCCTACTCGTCAGAGCCGGACGACGGCCAACTTTCCCCAAAGGGAAACGGCTTCGTTTCCGAATTGAACGTCAGGTAGCGAGCGATTTGGTAGATGTATGTCGCGAAGCTCTGTCCCGTCGCCCGCAACTCCGGATTAACCTCGCCGGTAAACAGCACCCACAGGAACCCAAGCGCTACAACGAAACTGCCAACAAGTAGTGCGAGGCAGGTCACGACACCAAAAATAAGCATGAATACCAGCCGCAGCCAGGTGGCTCGGGATTTCAGGTTAGCTTCTATCGGCTTGTCGTTGTCGTGGTCACCAACGTCAATCTGATCAATTGTCGGGTTGTCATTGCTCATTGCGTTACTCCTGTCATTGAGCCAACGAAATTATTTTCTGGACGCTGACCCATGCCCCATTGTTACAATGTTCGACCCCGCTAGCCACAATTAATTCAACAATGCCCATGACAAACAGCATCGTCGCCCTTACGGCCAGCACACTCCTGCTATCGGCTTGCAATCAGTCCACCAATACGCCAACGAACGAGACACCCGACCTCGCAGCTGAGGCGCGTCGTATTGCCGATTCGAGCATCATTGTGGATACCCATATTGATGTGCCGATGCATCTTCAGGAAGAAGGTGGCGATGTCTCAATGGCCATTGAAGGTCGAGATTTCGACTATCCGCGCGCAATCGCTGGTGGGCTCAATAGCGCCTTCATGTCCATTTACACGGACGCCGAACTGGAGGCCGCGGGCCGCTCGCGCGAGGTTGCCGAACAGTTGATCGACCTGGTGGAAGCCACCGCAAAGGCATCACCGGACAAATTTGCGATCGCCACCTCGCCAGACGACGTTCGGAAACACTTCGAAGCCGGGCTTATCTCCCTGCCTATGGGTATGGAAAATGGATCCCCGATCGAAGGCGATCTCGCCAATATCAAGCACTTTTATGATCGTGGCATTCGCTACATCACATTGACTCATGGGCTTTCCAACCACATCTCCGACTCATCCTATGACGAGAATCACCAGTGGAACGGGCTCAGCGAATTCGGCGTAGAAGTCGTCCGGGAGATGAATCGACTGGGCATCATGGTGGACATTAGCCACGTCTCGGACGATGCATTCTGGCAAGTGATGGATATCGCCGCCGCTCCGGCAATCGCATCGCATTCCTCGGCGCGACATTTCACGCCGGGATTCGAGCGTAATATGACCGACGACATGATCAAACGGCTCGCAGAAAACGGTGGCGTAATCCAAATCACTTTCGGTTCTTCGTTTGTCACGTCTGAAGCTCGTCTATACGGCTCAGTATTGAGCGATCTCAGAGATGTCTATAAGGCCGAGCATCCGGATTCCAGTTATGCCGAGCGAAAGGCGGCGGTTGATCCCGGCTTTGCAGAACGATACGGACCATTCCCGTTCGCTGCCACTGCAGATGTTCTCGATCACATTGATCACGTCGTTGCGTTAACAAGTATCGACCATGTCGGAATAGGATCCGATTTCGACGGCGTAGGCGACATGTTACCGACCGGCCTCAAAGATGTATCGGGATACCCGAACCTAATTGAAGGTTTGCTGGAACGAGGTTATTCGGAACCCGACATTCGCAAAATTCTCGGCGAGAATCTGTTGCGCGTATGGTCTGAAGTTGAAGCGTTTGCCGCTCAGGCAGCGATAACGTCCAGCAGCACGTAACGCAACAACACCTCATAGCTGCTCTTTTCGAGCTTCATTCCTTCGGGAATCTCAAGCGTGTGAATGAGTGAATCATCTGTTCCCCTGATTTCCTGGAACAGTGCTTCACCTTCCCGGTATACCCGGTATTTCACATCACGATGCTCATCGTACTTGAGCAATACGTTGCTCTCGGTCCAGTCCTGAACTGTCGCTTGTGCCATGTTCTCCTCCGTCATTGCCGGTCGCCAGATGTATCAACCGCAGTGGCAATAATAAGGAAGTCTGCAAAGCTCGTGCCAAGTGTGGACTACTCTATAAGAGATATGCTTTTTGTTTGTTTTTCAGCAATTTACAGTCGTTCGTCAAACGCTCATAAATTTCTGTGGCACGCAATCTGTGTCAGTTATTGACGCAATTTGCAGGGGATTTGCGACAGTGTGTTGACATAAAAAAACAACTACAGCGGCCATACAAACAGGATTGTCGGCACCGAAATGGCAACGATCAGGATTTCCAGCGGCAACCCCATACGCCAGTAGTCGCCGAAGCGATAGCCTCCCGGCCCCATGATCAACGTGTTGTTCTTGTGCCCGATCGGCGTCAGAAACGCGCACGACGCTGCAACCGCCACACCCATCAGGAATGGGTCGGGGCTGACGCTAAGCCGATTGGCAATTTCTAATGCTATAGGCGCCGCGATCACTGCAGTTGCTGTGTTGTTCATAACATCCGATAAGGTCATGGTAACGACCACTAGCAGCAACAGGACGATTGCCGGGGAATACCCCATCGATACATTAACAATGCCGTCCGCGATCAATGCGGTGCCACCGGTTGCCTGTAGTGCAGAACCAATTGGAATCATGGATCCGAGCAGCACGATTACCGGCCACTCAATCGAGGTATAGACCTCGCGTATCGGTACGATATTTAAGAAAACGTATGCTGCAGCCACACAACCCAGCGCAACCGGCAAGTAAACAACGCCAAAACTCGCTGCAGCGATGGCTGCAACGAAAAGCGCGACCGCGAGCCACACTTTGTCGCGTTGAATGACACTGTGACCACGATCAGCCAGCGGCAGCAGTCCCAGCCGTCCGGTGACATCGCTAAGTCGCTCATCCGGCCCGAGCAATAACAATACATCGCCTGGCTCCAGTGTCAGATAGCGAACTTTTTCCCGGAAACGCCTGCCTTGCCGTGAGACGCCGACCAACGCAACGCGATAACGGTAGAGCATCTTGAGGGATACCGCTGACCGCCCTGCAAGGCGCGACGATTCCTGCACTACAACCTCTGTAAGCAGCAGGTCGTCGCCTTCAAGCAGCCCCTCCCCTTTGCCTACATACTCGAGCTTAAGTGTGCCCAGTGCCTCCTCGAGGCTGTCCGGGCTTGCCTCGATAACCAGCAAGTCATTGGCCTGTATCTCGGCGACGCGCGCCAGCCCGGGCAGTCGTCGGCCACGACGAATCAGCCCGACGATTTCGACGTCGATTTTGCTCGTCATATCATCGAGATCGCGGACGCGCTTGCCGATGATGTCGGATCCTTCCGGCACCCTGACTTCGGCGATGTAATCCGACAGATCGAACAAGTCCTTACCCGCATCCGCGGACTGCCGAACCTTCGGCAACAATCGCCAGCCAATAAACGCGACATAGGCCACACCAACGACGGCGCAGGCCAGACCGACGGGTGCAAAGTCGAACATCTTGTAAGACTCCCCGAGCGCCTGACCCCGAAACTCAGCGATGACAATATTGGGTGGCGTACCAATGAGCGTAATCATGCCGCCGAGAATCGATGCGAAAGACAACGGCATTAGCGATAACGACGGGCTGCGCCCGCTTTTCTTCGCTGCCTGCAGGTCCAGTGGCATTAACAAGGCCAGGGCCGCGACATTGTTCATGAGCGCAGACAGTCCGGCAGCCAGCGCGGACATGACGCCGATGTGCGCCGCCAGGCGTCGGCTTGAATCGACAACATAGCGCGCGAGCAATTCGATGACGCCCGAATTGGACAAGCCGCGGCTCACGACCAGGACGAGTGCGATAATGATGGTGGCCGGATGGCCAAAACCGGAGAACGCCAGCTCTTTGGGCACGAGCCCCATCAGAAGCGCGGCCAGCAGTGCGACAAAAGCGACAAGGTCGTATCGCCACCGACCCCAGACCAGAAATACGAAAACGAAAAACAGCAGTCCGAAGAGCAAGAGCTGATCTGTAGTCACCGCGTAAATCCTTGTGTCCTGTTGAAGGCCGACAATAGCAGAACCCGAGTCAGGCACGATAGGATGCCAACATGCACCTGATCATCATCGCCCTCATCGTAGCAACCGTCGTATTCGGCCCCGGTATCTGGGTCGGGCGTGTGCTTAAGCGCTACGCGCACCCGGCTGACA
>CAYTNO010000113.1:0-6447 GCA_964439125.1 uncultured Woeseiaceae bacterium
CGATTGTTAAGGACATGCAGCGCCATCCATCGCTTCCCCGCGTAATGCATATTGACCTGCAACGTATCGTCGAAGACGAGGTGATCCGCATGACCGTGCCGATTCACTATCTCGGCGAAGATGTTGCCATTGGCGTCAAAGACGGTGGCGGCAAGGTTCAGCGCATGCGAACGGATGTAGAGGTTCTGTGTCTGCCGAAAGACCTTCCCGAGTACCTCGAGCTCGACATATCCGCGCTGGAGCTCGATGCGATGATGTATATGTCGGACATCGTGCTACCGGAGGGCGTCGAGGTTCCCGAGTTGGCGCAAGAAGTCGAACAGACCCAACCGATCGTATCTATCCACATCATCAAGGAAATCATCATCGAGGATGAGGAAGAAGTGGTTGAAGGCGAAGCGATCGAAGGCGAAGAAGGCGAAGAAGGCGAAGCTGTCGAAGGCGAAGCTGCGGCCGAGGCCGGCGAGGGCGAGTCCAGCGACGACTAGCAATTGGCTTTATGTCAGCGAAAAGACCGCCAACAGGCGGTCTTTTTGTATGTCGAAACCAAACCTCGTCTAAAATAGAGCAACCATGACTCAACTCAATATCATCGTCGGCCTCGGTAATCCCGAGGACAAATACGAACGCACGCTGCATAACGCGGGCTTCTGCTTCGTCGATGCTGTTGCCCGTAAGTACGGTGGTCAGTTTCGCTACGAGAAGAAATTCGATGCGGAGTGCTGTCGCGTCAACATTCAGGGTGAAGAGGTTTGGCTGGTTAAACCGCAAAGCTATATGAATCTGAGTGGCGGGCCGGTACGAGGCGTGATGGACTACTACCGGCTCAAACCCGGCGGCTTGCTGGTCGCCCACGACGAAATTGATCTGCCGCCCGGCACGGTGCGGCTCAAGAAAGGTGGCGGCCACGGCGGGCACAACGGACTTCGCGATGTCATTAGGCATTGTGGTGCCGATTTCATGCGCTTGCGACTGGGTGTTGGCCACCCTGGTGAGAAAACCAGAGTGACGGGTTATGTACTAAAGCGCGGCTCCGCGGACGTTGAGCGCGCACTAGAAAACAATATCGACGACGCCATCGCTGTGTTACCGCTGTTAATAGACGACGGTCTGAATGCAGCGACGAAGGCGTTACATACAAAGGAAGAATAAGTGGCAATTAAATGCGGCATCGTCGGCCTGCCCAACGTTGGCAAGTCGACACTCTTTAATGCGCTGACGGCAGCCGAGATTCCGGCCGAAAATTATCCGTTTTGCA
This sequence comes from uncultured Woeseiaceae bacterium, assembly GCA_964439125.1. Taxonomy (GTDB): domain Bacteria; phylum Pseudomonadota; class Gammaproteobacteria; order Steroidobacterales; family Woeseiaceae; genus UBA1847. The sequence continues at coordinate 1,259 of CAYTNO010000113.1, forward strand.
CGATCGAACCGAACGTTGGTGTGGTGCCCGTACCAGACCAACGCCTTGGTGTGCTTGAACGTATCGTAAACCCTCAAAAGACTATTCCGACGACGATGGAATTTGTCGATATTGCCGGACTAGTCGCAGGTGCTTCCAAAGGCGAAGGTCTCGGCAACAAGTTTCTTGCCAACATTCGTGAAACCAACGCTGTAGCTCACGTTGTCCGCTGTTTCGAAAACGATGACGTGACACACGTGTCAGGAACCATCGACCCAATCGACGACATTGAGACAATTAACACTGAATTGGCGCTGGCCGACCTCGAGTCGGTCGAAAAGCAGCTTTACAAAGCAGAGAAGAATGCCAAGACAGGAGAAAAGGAGGCGCTATACGTTCGCGACACGATGAAAAAGGTCAAAGAGCACCTCGACGAGGGATCACCTGTTCGATCGCTCGATCTGGACGAGAATGACGAGGCTTTGTTACGTGACCTTCATTTGATAACGGCCAAGCCAGTCATGTACGTCGCGAATGTCGATGAAAGCGGCTTTGAGAATAATCCTCACCTCGACGCCGTCTCCAAATATGCAAAAGACGAAGGCTCAGAATTTGTCGCGATTTGTGCAGCGATCGAAGCCGAGATCGCGGTCCTCGACGATGACGACAAAGCCGTATTTCTTGAGGACCTCGGTTTTCAGGAGCCCGGGTTAAATCGCGTCATTCGTTGCGGCTATACGTTGCTGGGTTTGCAGACTTACTTCACGGCAGGACCGAAGGAAGTGCGTGCCTGGACGACTAAGGTCGGTGCGACTGCGCCCGAGTCCGCCGGTGAAATTCACACTGACTTTCAAAAGGGCTTTATTCGTGCCGAAGTTATCGGCTACGACGATTTTGTTGCCGGTAACGGCGAGCCCGGTGCGAAAGAGGCGGGACGTCTACGCCTGGAAGGCAAGGAATACATCGTTCAGGAAGGCGATGTCATGCACTTTCGATTTAACGTCTAGTTCAAATCGTCGCGGCTAAAGCCGCTCCCACAATTCTTAGACAGTAATGTGGGAGCGGCTCTAGCCGCGACACGACCTACAGTCCCGCGACTCTAATGCCAGGCTCGCTGGCTCGACTCAACCTTGTACAAAATATAGTCTCGCAGCTGTTTCGCTGTCTCATGTGCGATGTACGGAATGCGCACACTTCCTGATGCCATATACACGCGCAGGCTGGCGAGATTCTTGCGACGTTGGTAGCGCGACTGTGAGATCGTGATGCGTTGAACTTTGCGAAACAGCAAGCCGACCGTTCGATATCCTAATAGCCCCGATCGACGGACAATTTCGTTGTCGTCATGCATGTAGCCAGCTCGTTCCCAGTTGCGCCACGACACTAACCCAACCAGTGGCAGCCAGATCAATGCGACCAGGCCCACAATGCCAGCTTCTGCCATGAGTACGGCGGTCACTATGACGGCGGGTATTAGCCCGGCAAACAAGATACGCGAGCGCATGTAATACCGAGAAATCGGCTGAAACAGCTCGGCTCTCGGATTTTGCGTCAATCGGCCAGCCTCCGGCGCGAGCAACAGCGGGCGCAAGGTATCGGCTAGCTCGGCAGTGACGACGGGAATAGTGAACATTTTCTGACTTCGTTGTCTGCGGCCGCTGATCGCCTGTCTCAAAGTCATTTTATAGCGCCCAAGCCAGCTCTCAACGACGCCTTGTTGCAAACGAGTAGTTTGAATTTTTTCGATATCCATCGAGTGTTCGTGGCGTGTAATCAAGCCGCTATGCGACCGCAGAGTTCGGCCATCAAGGAATAATTCGAAATTGTGATAACGCAAGAAAGCAGTCGCGATGGAGACTGTGACAAGCAACAGGACCGCCGCGAAAATGAGGGCCGCTACAAGCAAGGCACCCGTTCCGAAATCAAGCTGAAAAGAATCCAGGTTCGCTGACTTCAAGGCAGTTTCAATTGCCAGTTCAACCTGGTCGCCCGCTTGTTCCATCAACGGGCCGATGAACGCGACAATTATCAGCGCTCGACGGTCTGCGAGGGCGATGCGAATCATGTCGCGCCAATCGAGCTTGAGCAGGGCTTCTTGCACCTTTGCGAGCGGTTCGTCGTTTATCTGTTTCTTGCTGCGACTAGCGATATTCTCGCGCAGTGCATTTGCGAACGTTCGGGTCACGGCCGGCAGATTGCCTTCGTTTCCAGCGGAACCGGCCGTGTCGAAGGAAATGGTTACGAGGCCCAGCACCCGGTAAACCGGGTTCTGCTGTGTGTTGACACCCTGTATACGATCGAACTTGATATCGAGCTGTTTCTTTTTGATTACGCCTGAACGAATGAGAATGGAGTCGTCGCGAATCTGGTAGCGGAAGAACAACCAACTCAACACGGAGCCGGTCACCAGGGCGATGGCCATCGCACTGCCACCAAGTATCAATTTGCTAACAAGGGGACCCTGGTAGGCAACCAGAAAAGCGAACAACGGTGCGATAGATTGCCACGCGTTCTTTGTGACCATGCGGATGATCCTGCCGAAAAAGAACAGGATTGCTAACGGCGAGGTACGGGTCCAGATGCCGGTATCAGGAGATTTCAATACTGGCCCCGGCTTTCTCGAGAACAAAAATTCGCAGCTGTTCGGCGATGGCCGTGCTGAGTCCGTCGATCTTCAGATCTCCACTTGAGCCGCCGGCCGTAAACAATTGCAGGGTCGCAAGGTCGAATTTTCGATCGAAGGGTGTGCTACTCGTTTCGACGTGCTGAATTCGGTTGAACGGAATAGCGGTCACTGACCGCCATATCACCCCTTTGCGAAAGAGGATGTCTTTGCCGCGCAAAACGTAGCCACGTTTCGGTAATGAAATTCCTGGCCACGTAAGTAAGAGCGCTGCAAACACAAGCCAGCACGCGGAAAGTATTATGGCGGGCAGAAGGGGGAGGTTTGCTGCGACAGTAACGGTCACAAGTGGCACTGCGGCGGCGACAATGCCAATTGAGTTTTGCAATCGCCGCAGTCGCTTGTACGCCGGATCCAATGCCTGCCACTGGACGTCGTCGGTACCTGGTAAATCGCTTAGCGCTATTTCTGGATTCTGGAACATCTTTGCTCCACTAGGGACGATGCCGCATTATACGGCACCCATGAGATCTCTAATCCAGTTAATCCTCGCGTTCAGCCTGTTGGCGTCCGTTGTTGCTAATGCTGAGCTGGCACCATCGGCCACTACGCAAGTTGTGTTGTTAGGTACCGGCACGCCGAACGCGGATCCGTTCCGCTCGGGACCGGCCGTCGCAATAGTGGTCAATGACACGCCGTACCTTGTCGATTTCGGCCCGGGCGTTGTGCGTCAGGCAGCCGCGATGTCGCCGAGTTACGGCGGCACGATCGCCGGGCTTGAGGTCGACAGGCTTGAGCACGCCTTTCTGACGCATCTGCACTCAGACCATACGACCGGACTTCCGGACTTGATTTTGACGCCATGGGTGCTTGAACGTGATCGACCGTTGCAGATATTCGGCCCGGAAGGAACCGAGGACATGGCGCAGCATGTGCTCAAAGCCTATGACGCCGACATCAAATACCGACTGTACGGGCTGGAGCCTGCCAATAATCAAGGCTGGCGCGTTGACGTGCACACGGTTAGCGAAGGGCTCGTATTCGAAGATGACAACGTCAAGGTTGAAGCGTTTCGCGTGCGCCACGGCACCTGGCCGAATGCGTTTGGCTACCGTTTTACTACGCCCGATCGAGTCATCGTGGTATCCGGGGACGCTGCACCTGACGGCACCCTGGAAGAATACGCCAAAGATGCGGATATCCTGATTCATGAGGTCTACTCGGTCGAGGGCTTTCAGCGCCGGGATCCATACTGGCAGAAGTACCACAGCACCAATCACACCTCGAGCCACGAACTGGGCGAGCTTGCGAGCAGGGCGCAGCCCAAGCTGCTAGTGCTCTACCACATACTGTTTTGGGGCGCCTCGGAGGAGACTGTGCTCAAAGAGGTTAGGGAGAAATACTCAGGCGAGGTAGTTCTCGGCAACGATCTCGACGTTTTTTGAGCGCTCCTTGACACCGAGGCACCCTGTCTGGACAATTTGCGCCCCTCCCGGTCTGCATGGCCGAAGGGCTTAAGGTGATGTAGCTCAGATGGTTAGAGCGGCGGACTCATAACCCGCAGGTCGGTGGTTCAATTCCACCCATCACCACCAAGCAAATGGAAAGGGCGCCCTTGTGGCGCCCTTTTTGTTTGCTCGTATGACGGGGTGACTTCGAAGCACCGAAGGTGGTTCATCCGAGGGCCGCAGGCCCGTTCCATTCCACCCATCACCACCAAACTCAAAAACGCCCTGTTAATCAAATGGTTAACGGGGCTTTTCGGTTCCGAATTACGGAATCGAACGACAGTTTTGTATCCACTTGAATCTGTTGGCCTGCCTAGCTTGGCGGACGCCAGGGCCTGACAAGTCATAACCGGTCCGGACTGATTTCAATCTGGCGTCGAATAACTGCATATGTTTGCGCATCCGAAGTCGTCTTAGACATCGGGAAGCCCAAGCATTTACAATAGGCAGTCTAACAACAATAAATGGGGTGAGACGACCATGTTTGACTTCACGCGCACGCTGGCCCTTATCAAAGGCGCTATTTTTGATCCCGAACCGACCTGGGACAGCTATCTGCCAGACGCGTCGGATTGGAAGAAAACCGCGGTTTTGCTGACGGGGCCGCTGATTGTGGTGTCGGTCGTGCTCGAATACGTCCTCGACGTCATCATTCCGAATCAGGAGTTTGAAGAAGAACTGAGCGATCTGGGCTTCTAAAAAGAAGGATAAGGATAGGAAATTCTATCGCGCCAGCGGTCTTCCAAGAAGTTCACTTTGAATCCGAGGATATCGCGTTAGACGCGCAGCGCGCGTTCCATGTCTGCTACCCGGATATTTGGACGATGTATCTGTAGATCGTGGGCGGGTTTCAGCATAACCTAGCTATACACTGAAAAATGCGGCTCGCCCCCGTTTCTATTAAGATAAATCACAACGCCACCGATGGCACTCTTGGCTGTGGGGAGTAAGAAAAATGACAAAGCGTTTCACCTGTCTGTTAGCTCTGGTTTCAATTGGCTTGGCCGTACTCACTATCCAAGCTCAAGCTGCCGAAAATGTGCGGCCACTCTATATTATCTTTGATGGCTCAAACTCAA
>CAYTNO010000114.1:0-6444 GCA_964439125.1 uncultured Woeseiaceae bacterium
AACAACGTTGTCAATGTTGTGCCCGTCCTCCCTGATTTTGGTGTAGACGCTTTCGCCAATTATTATGGCGTCATCGACAACAATACCGAGCACAATAATAAAGCCGAACAGGCTGATCATGTTTATGGTCACCGGCCACGGGGTAAACGGCATAACGAAGAGGGTCCCGAGGAACGTAATCGGGATGCCGATGATGACCCAGCCAGCGACCTTCATTCGCAAAAATAACGAAAGCAGCAAAAAGACCAGCAGCGCTCCCTGCCACATATTCTTGGTCATTGTTTTTAGTCGTCCGTTAAGATAGTGAGAGCGGTCAACCCACAAATCCATTTCGACACCCGCCGGCAGTGTCTTCCTTCTCTCTTCAACGTAACGTTTTACGGCGGCCGCGGTCTGGAGTTCGTTTTGTTGGCCGGTTGCTGCCACGTTCAACGTCGCCGATGGACCGCCATCAAATCGGCCGAAACTGTCTGTCTCGACGAACCCGTCTTCGATCTTTGCGATATCGCCAAGCGTCAGCCTCGTCCCATCTGCAAACGTACGTAGCACAAGATCGGAATACTGCCTACCCGTATAGACCTGGCCCTCGGTACGCAACAGAATGTCGCCGCCCACCGCTTTGATCGTGCCCCCGGGCATATCCACTGATGAGGCGCGAATAGCTGCCGAGATTTCCGACATGGTTAGACGGTACTGTTGCAGTACGTGCTCGGAGACTTCGATGCTGATCTCAAACGCCCGGTCACCGTAAAAATCAACCTGGCTGATCTCGGGCATGGTCAATAAATCATCGCGCACGTTCTGAGCAATCAGTTTCCGAGAGTACTCATCCAGTGCGCCGTGGATAGTAACGAAAATGACCGGTGTCCCCGGCACCACTTTGAAAATTACGGGCTTCTCAGCCAGCCCGGGAAAGGTCGAGATCGCATCAACCCTTGTTTTTACTTCCGTTAGAACCTCGTTGATATCGGCACTTTGCGATACTTCGATCGTTATCGAGCCAAATCCGTCTCTGGCATCCGATCGAATTTCTACAATGCCCTGGATATCCTGGATCGCCTCCTCCACTTTGATGACGACACCTTCTTCTACTTCCTGTGGCGCCGCGCCAAGGTACGGAACCTGCACCTGGATCAAGTTCAGCTCGAAATCCGGTGTTGTCTGTTTGCGAATTGTGAACGACGAAATCAAACCGGCCACGATGATGAAGAACATCAACAGATTCGCAGCCACATGGTTACTGGCAAACCAGGCTATGAGACCTTTCTGGCTGGTTTCAGTGCGGGTTCCCACGGCCTACTCCTCCGGATCTTGCGATGCGACTTGTGCATCGCTATCTGTCTTACTACCGTCGTCATCGGCATCCGTTCTTACGGCCATGCCGTTCGCCGGTGCTTCGATGGCAGTCGTCGTGATTCGCTCACCTGCGCTCACACCGCCACTCAAATACGCAAAATTTGTATCGGCTCTCAGTATTTCGACAGTACGTATTTCAATTTCATTGTCATCGTTTACGACCAGTACCTGATCCGCACCACGAAGTGCACCGCGTGGTACCGGAATTACATCAACCGCGTTTGATCCAGCAATACTGGCAGCGACAAACGATCCGATGGGTAAAGACGGGCCTGGGCTATGCAAGCGATACGGATCGACGATTCGTGCCACCGCATAGGTCACGCGGCTCTTTTCATCCACGACGCCTTCGGTGCGCACGATCTGAGCATCCCACTCGGTCAACTGACCTTTTTGTACAGCTGTCAGCTTAACCAGCGGTCCATCGGCACCACCTGACCGCGTGACATCTCTTGGATCGGGTATCTCTACAAACGCGAGATCCTGATCAGTCAATGCCAGACGAACCTCAGCGTAATCCGTTGCGAACGTGACTCCCAGCCGGGTACCGGGATTCACAAACTGAGCGAGATCCGATTCTTTGCTCAGCACCATGCCCTCATAAGGTAATCGGATATAAGTTCGCTCGAGATTCCTGCGGGCACCAACAATATCTGCTTGAGCCGCGGCCAGTGCGGCCTTAGCTGAGGCGTATTCCGACTCAGCTCTATAGCCCTGGCTGCGCAGCTTGGTGGCACCATCGAACTCGATCTGCCGCTGCTCGAGCAGCGCCTCGGCTCTGTCCACCGCAACCGTGTAGTTGGTTGGGTCGATGCGCATGAGTACTTCGTTCTTGCGGAAGACACCGCCAGCGATAAACTTGGGAGAAATGCTGACAACGGAGCCCGATATTTCAGCGCTCAAAATTGTCTCCGTCCGCGGCCGGACGGTTCCCTGACTTTGGATTGCAAAACTCTGCGTTGAGGTTTTCAGCTCAAGGACATCAACCAGCAAATCGAGACTCTCAGCCTCCTGCTTGGGCGCCTCTGGCTTCATTTTTGACAACCCAAATGTCGCCAGGCCTGCGATTGCAAGAATGATGGGGATGAGCAGAAACTTGCGATAAACAGGCTTCATCAGGTTATTTCCGGGCTGCAGATAGAAAGGAAGCGTATTTTGGGGTGATTTGAGCAAAAAAACACCCTTTTGTTCAGATTTTATCGGCTATTTGGGCACATACGACTATAGAAGGCGGATGCCTCTTTTTGTGACCTAACTCCATGAAATAAGACCTTTTTGGCCCCAAACTGCCTTTTCAACAGGACTGTACACATGGTGTGACACAGTCATTGCGAATCGGACCGATATGTACGAAACCTACTTTGGCCTGAAAAAGCGACCCTTCCGCGCCTTGGCATCCGGTAACGATGTCTTCGTTGGCCCGCAAACGGCAACGACGATGGCCGGCCTCAAGAAGGCGCTTTCAACTCCGGACGCGATAGTGTCTGTCAGTGGACCGATCGGCACTGGCAAGACGACGATCGTCAATAGAGCCGTTGGTGCTATCGGCGAACAGCGTCTGCTTGTAACGCTGGGCCGCATTCATCTCGGCCACGATGAAGTGCTCGAACTGCTGCTCGAAGAAATGGGCGCTGATCCGATTCCTGTGAGCACTGTGCAACGATTCACAAAATTTAGGCGACTACTTCAGGAGCAATCCAATAAAAACACACGCGTGGTCATCATAGTTGAGGATGCACCACGAACCGGTGTCGAGGCTCTGGCTGAACTCGAAGCGCTCACGGCGACTGATGCCGGCGTCTCCGACGGCGCGAATATTGTACTCATGGGCGAGCAAATGGAAGAGCTGCTCGGCGCCCCTGAAATGTCACGTCTGAAGCAGCGTTTGCGACTTCGTATGTCCGTTCAGCCATTGAGCTCAAACGAGTTGCACGGATATCTCAATCATTGCTTTCGACTGGCCGGCAACGACTTCGATGCGGTTTTCGAGCAGGGTTCAGCTGAACTTGTCCATGTGCTAAGCGATGGCATCGTCAGAATGGCTAACAACCTGGTGGAGTCCGCGCTCACATCGGCGATGGACGCCAAACAAGAGCGCGTGACGACCGAGTTACTAAAGACAGTTGCTGCAACTGAGTACGGACTTGATGTCAAAGAAACACCCGTTGTGGTCGATATCGAGCCAGATCCAGAGCCAGTGCCTGTAGCGGAAGCAGAGCCAGAAGTTGAACTGCCCCCCGTGCTCGAACCTGAGCCCGAGCCAGAACCTGTAGCGGAAGCAGAGTCAAAAGTTGAGCTGCCCCCCGTGCTCGAACCTGAGCCCGAGCCAGAGCCCCTGCAAGCGAATCCTGTCGCTGAGCTTGTCGTCGATGAAGACGATGCCGAGGACGCGATTCCCGAACTGATTCAGGACACGCTACCGAATCTCGCAATCCTGGCACCTGCGTTGGCATGCCCTGCAGAACCCGAAAAAACGAAGGAAGACGTACCAGCCTGGGAGCGCGATCCGACCTTGGCGCAACTGCGACCTGATCTCGACGCTCTCGAACATGCGATGGCAGTTGCTCAGGGCGTAGAATCAGATCCCGAAGAAGAGGCCTCAGCGGAAACCGAATCGGTAGAAATTCCTGAGCTCGTTCCCGAGATAACCCTCGACAAGCAAATAGAGGCCAAGATTGAAGAAGCGGCTGAGCTTCTTGAGCAATCCGAACACGAAGCCGAAGAGCTGGCAGTTGAGGCTCCCGCTAAGCCCATGCCCGTGATGACGCCGCCGTTAGTTCCTGCTCCCAAGCCTGTCGCGGTTGCCGCACCCGAACCCGCTGCCGCTGCGCCAAAACCCGTTGCCGCTGAGCAGCCGCCAGTCGAAGTTCATAAACCTGTTCAAGCCGTGACAAATGACAACGCAGAGCTCGAGGAAATTGCGGAAAGCATTGCTCGAGCCAAGACACTTGATGATGTTGACGACAAGATGGCGGAGACGCTGTTTGGCGAAGAATTTAGCGCCATCGCAGCGCAGATTGCTGAGAAGGTCACCGCGGAATCATCGGCAAATGATGAACTGGAGTTCGCCAGCGAAGAACTCAACGCAGCCGTGTCCAATTCAGATTTTGAGATTAGCCCTGCTGTCAGCGCCGAGCCCAAGCCAGCGCCAAGTGTCCGCATTGCAGGTTCAGAAGCAACTGAGTCGGAGCGCCTGGCCACTGTTCGCGCATTGAACGGGACGCCGAACAAGGCGCCACCAGTGCCATCATCAGCAGAGTCAATTGTAATGGCGGACTCCGCAATGCACCATCCGCCGCATTCTTCAGACGAACCGGAATCGATCGAGGATCAGATCAACACGTCGATTACGCAAACGCTGAAGGCACTCAACGTCCGACCGCCCGCCGGCTTGGTCGTCGAAGACGATGGTAGCGAGAAAAAGGGCTTCTTCGGCCGCTTCCGCAAATCATAGTTCGACTCAGCTAGGTACTGACCGAAACACGACGTGTTTCGTACGGATATTTACGATTTTCGGGTAGGAATAAACTCACTCCCAGAGGACTTGTTTTTGTGTTTGGGCAAAAACGGAGAGTGAGATGAGCAATACGATCCTTGCCGTCATCGAAATGGACAGGTTCCCCCAGGAGGTAACTGATCGAGCCACGTGGATTGCGAAGCAACACGGATGTGACCTCGAACTGGTCTTGAGCGATCCAACTCTCGGCGTACTTAGAGACAGTTACATGGTCTCAAACGAGTCAAAACAAATGGCCGCTGGAATTCGCGAGGCTCAGGAGATCGTTCTTGGGGAATTGGCTAAGTCCGTCGCTGACGACGACCTGACGGTGACAACGTCGATTACGCATGAACGCCCCGCCGCTGACGCTATAGTCGCGAAAGCGCTCGACTGCGAACCACTGTTCGTTGTTAAGGGAACCGCGTATCACAGCCCGGCTGAACGCGCGACCTTCACCTATACCGACTGGCGCTTAATTCGAAAACTAACGGCACCACTGTGGCTTGTTAAGTCGCGGGAATGGAATAAGACACCAGTAATTATTGCTGCTGTCGACCCGACTCATCGGAAAGACAAATACCACTCGATCGATCAGCTAATCGTCGACGCCGCTAAATCGCTCGCAAGCAAGTGCAGCGGAAACCTGATGCTCTTGCATACTTATGAACGACTCGTCGAAATTGGTAGCCATGCGATGCTGTCGATAAAGCCTGTCCGCTTACCGGTGGAAAAACTCGATCAGGAGATCCGCAAAAAACACCGGCACGAACTCGATAATCTCGCCAGGGAAAACGAAATTCTCGACGGCGCTGTACATCAGTTGCCGGGGCGCACCCGCGATATCCTGCCGGCCTTCGCCCGCGCATACGGTGCGGATCTGGTGATAATGGGAGCTTGGGCCAGAACGGGCCGGAAACGACGTGTACTCGGCAGTACCGCCGAACAGGTGCTTGACCACCTGCCTTGCGACATACTGATTGTTCGCCCCGCTTAGACGCCTGACTCAGTCTTGCTCCGGGGAAAATCAAATAATCTGGTGTTTCTTTTCTAGTCGCGACGAATGACAAAGACTTCGTAGCGACCGTCCGGCCCAATGTACCAGGACGCAATCGTGCTTGTGATGCTAACAACGATGGCGCCAAGAATGGCCGAACCCAAACCTGCGACGGAGAAGTTGTCGAGCATCGCAGCGACGAGCCCGAACATTGCCGCATTGAGGACAAACAAAAACAAACCAAGCGTCACTATCGTAATTGGTAAGGTCAGCAGAATTGCGACGGGTCGAACGAACGCATTAACGAGACCCAGCAAGACAGCGGCGATGATGAAAGTACCGGTGCCGACGATCTGCACGCCTGAGATCAGCATTGACGCCAGGTAGAGCCCTAGCATGATAATGAGAGTGCGAAGAATTATTCCGTTCATGCACCAATTATGCGACTACGCCCGACACTTTGCTAGAATCGCCAACGGAAAGCGCCCGTAGCTCAGTTGGGTAAGCGACGGTTGCCGCGCAGCGGCAAGGCGAAGCGCTGCTATATTCGGATGGCACAAGTAATCTGACAAAGTAATAAAAAATGCGCCCGTAG
>CAYTNO010000115.1:0-6363 GCA_964439125.1 uncultured Woeseiaceae bacterium
CCCGACTCCGGGCCACCAAACTCCGTTGCATTGGCGCCAAGCGGGATATTCAGGCTACCTAAAAACGTCATGTTGTCCGACAGGCTGTATTGGGTAACGACTTGCAGCAGGCCACTTGGGTCATTGACATTGCTCAGCACCGTTGGCGTTAGTATCCATAATGGCGACATCTCGATCGCCAGGCTGCCGGCAACATAGTGTCTGTCGAAGCCGTCGTAGTAATACTCGACTGCACCGCTCATGTTCTTGGCACCCCAGACCCACGAGTAGCTGAGGTTGGTCACCACCTCAACGTAAGTATCATCGCTTGAATCGGTAACGACTACATCACCGCGCCAGATGGCGCCGCCTACGCTTTGTGCATAGCCGACCCCGACGACCGTGTTGCCATAGCTCTCGGCCACCAGCACATCGAATTCGTTCTCGCCTGCGAAGCCGTGATACTTAAGCGCAATGGTCCCTTCGTCTGATTCGACATCGCCGGTCACGGCATCGCGACGAAACACAACCGCACTCTGGACATCGTCACCACTGTCACGGAGGTATTGCATGTACAGCATGTCGTCACCGGTTTTGTACTCGGTGTCGATCGTCGCCGGGTCGAAAGGATTGACGAGATCCATCGGTGCGTACAGTAAGCCATTGCCCCATGACAACGCCTGGCGACCGAAACGCACGACAGTTTTTTCGCCAGCGTAACCCACCCAAAACCGGTCGAGTCGATGCAGCAACGCGTTCCTATTGCTGTCATCGAGAATGCTTGTCAGATCGAATAGCCTGCTGTCGTCTTCGGGCAGACCTGCCGCCAGGAAGTCACTGTTTATCGCGATGAGCTGGTAGTCCGCGTGCAGGGACCACTTGTCGCTTTTCGCCGAGGAATAGAATCGCAGTTCCCCGGCTCCATCGACCGAATTCGCACCGATCACATCACGAAACAGACTATCACTTGGATAGCTCTGGGCGACCAACCTCAGTTTTGAGTGGCCGCCAAAATCGTAGCTATTGCCATCCCCGAACGCGGCCGTGGAAACGACCAGCAGCAAGAAAGCGTGGCTAGGCCGCATCTTGGTTGATGTCGTCGACGATGCGCCCGTCCAGCATTCGAATAAGCCTTTTCGCGTAGCTCATTACTCGCTTGTCGTGCGTCGCAATGACGAATGTCGTGTTGTAGTGTTTGTTGAGCTCGCGGAACAACTCCATCAGACCGTCCGCAGTTTTGGAATCGAGATTAGCCGTGGGTTCGTCAGCAAGCACCAGCGCTGGTCGTGACACTATCGCCCGAGCAACCGCGACTCGTTGCTGCTGTCCGCCAGACATGTCCGCCGGCCGTCTATCCTCGAGACCGGCCAGGCCGACTTCCTCGAGAATTTCGATAGCTCGCTGTCGCCGCTCTGCCGCAGGCACACCCTGCACCTGCATGACGAACTCGATATTTTCCCTTGCCGTTAGAACCGGGATCAGGTTAAAGGCCTGAAAAACGAAACCAATTTGCCGCAGACGCAGCTCGGCCAGCTCGCCTTTAGACAAATTGTCGATGCGGCGACCATTAATTATGACCTCACCGCTGTCGGGTCTGTCGAGACCACCAATCGCATTAAGCAACGTTGTCTTGCCACCGCCCGATGGTGCCGAGAGACAGACGAAGCCGCCCTCATCAATCTCGATGCTAACGTGATCCAGAGCTTTGATATCTTCCTCACCCTGGCGATACGTTTTGCACAAATCAACGCAAGTTACTGCACTCATGTTCAGACCTTTGTAATTGCTTCAATCGGTTCGTAGCGGGAGGCTCGCCAGGCGGGCGACAGGCTGGCCAGGAAACCCAGCACCAGCACGACAACGTTCGCCAGCACCACGTCGGAGAGCAAGAGCTCCGGATACAAGACACTCGACATGCCCCACATATCCATGCCCTCGCTCACCATCGATACGTCGATGCCGCCTTTGATGGGCTGCACCGTTGCCCAGGCGAGTGCGCTGCCCATCGCCAGACCAATCGCCAACAGCAGCAACGACTCAATGATAATTTGAACAAGAATGTTGATGGGCTTCATGCCAAGCGCAAGCATCAGCCCAATCTCCCTCACGCGCTCGAACACAGCCATGACGAGTGTATTTACGAGGCCGAACGACAGCGCCAGGAAAATCACAACGACCCATACCAGCACAAAACCGTCCATGACACCCAGCATCGTACCAAGGTAGGGGTCGAGCTCGAACCAGCGTTTCACCTCGACATTGCCGTCGACGAGTTGCGAGACCTTTTCGAATTCTGCATCAACATCGCGATAGTCGTCGCCAAGTACGACGAGCTCAGAGACCTGGTCACCGATGCGCAGCATCTTCTGCACGGTCGCTTTTCCTGCAAACATGTAGTTTTCTTCAAACGACTGCACATTTGCTTCAAACAGGCCGACGACCCGGAAGCCGCGATCGGCGATATCGTTGTCCGGATCCTGGCTCATCAGGACGATCCGCTTGCCGATTTGGGTATTGAGTGTTGAGGCCAGTTTCTTGCCAATGACTACGCCGGCATCGTCGCTGGAATTGAGGAATCGGCCTTCGACGGCATCGTAATCCACGAAGGTCAGATCTCGTTCAGAGGCAGGGTCGATGCCCAGCAGCGTCAACCCGCGCGACTCGTACTCACTTGTGATTACCGCCGGTACGCGCACGCGGCTTGCCCACTTCACGAAACCCGCATCTTCAAATCGTGCAGACAACTCGGTGTCGCTAATGGGTATCAGGTTCGCGATGCTCGGATCGTCGCGATAGTCGGGGTGATGTACCTGCACATGACCGGGCAGCGCACTGATGCCGTCCGCGACCATCTGCGACACCATGCCGCGCATCAGTGCGGTCATGAATATCATCGCCCACACGCCAAGCGTGATGGCGGCCAGCATAATCAACGTACGACGATGGTTGCGCCACAGATTGCGCCACGCCAACCGAGCCAGCACCGCGAACATGTGCATCAGACCGCCCTCATCGCTTCGACCGGATGCAACTTGTGCAGGCGCAGCGCCGGGTAGACCGCGGCCAATATCGTAAATATGAAGACCACAACCGGGCCGATCAATAACGATAAGACTGAAACCTGCGGATAGAACCGGGCCGGCAGGTTGAACTTGGCGGTCATCTCTTCCATACCCGGGTAGGAGAAGCCATTGACGCTAAACCAATACGTGAACAGTGCGCCGAGCAACGCACCAAATAGCAGTCCCAGAATCCCCAGGATGGCCGTCTCAAGAAGAACCAGTCGACCCAGCCTGCCTGGCGTCAGACCTAATGACATGACGATGCCGAATTCATGCGTCCGCTCCAGCACCGACATTAGCTGTGTATTGAGCACACTGAACGCGACCAGAATGACGAGAATGCCGTACATAAAAAACGCACTGCTCATGTCCGCCTTGATGGCCTGCTTGAGGCCGGGTTGCAACGCGTCCCAGTCATGCACGACGAGGTCCTGCCCGTTTGGCAGCAGCGCTTCGACCTGCTCCTTTACTACCGGCACATCGTCGATCAGCGGCAGGTTGATAACGACATGATGGCCACTGCCATCCATGTAGAAAACGTCCTGGAAAAAAACCAGCGGTATTTCAGTAATACTGCGATCGAAGTCCGCAAGACCGGTTTCAAAAACTCCGACGATATTGACGACGGCAGCGGCGAACGATCCATCGCGACCACTGCCAATAAGGGTCAATTCGTCGCCGAGCGCAACGCGCAGGTTTCTTGCCAGTGCGGCCCCGATGACTATTTCTGCAGCATCCTGATCGCCCAGATACCGCCCTTGGCTAACCAGTCCCGGCAATGTAGACACGTTGCGCTCAAAGGCCGGCTCCACGCCGATTACTGCAGTGCCGTAGCTCCGTTCTTCGCTGGACACCAAAGCAAATGCGGTGGCGCGCGCGGCGATGCTGTCGGAGTCAAAATGATCACGCAGTTTTTCCGCGAGCGGGACGATATCGTCGACCGTCTGGCGCATTTTCTCGTCGTCGATGTATCCCGGTGCCTGAATCTGCAGATGCCCCGTAAACGCCTGCAAGGTATTGTCGATCATCAGCCCGTACATGCCGAATTGCAGCGAGATCATGAACACCAGCAACATGTTGGAGAACATTATTGCGCCGACGGTCAGCCAGGTGCGCCGCGGGTGCCGCCAGAGGTTGCGCCATGCCAAACGAAAAACGAGGTTCACAGGACTTAGTCTCGTGGGTTTCTTAGATTCGACAATGTAAACAGACTATCTTTGAGGTCGACTTCGTAGTTAATGGCATCCATCCGGATCTCGGTCCACTCATCCGGCGCGTCGAGCTTGCCCATGCGCTGCCGAATTGCGACGACCCGTCCGCCCATCTCGCCAATCTCGAGTGATTCCAGTTTCTTGACCAACTCCCCGTCCTGATCAAAAAACCGGTGTGTCTCTACGACATGATCGTCGCGGATACGCAGGACTTCGCGCCCCCAAACGACCGGGGCGTCTTCATGCGGTATGGACTCAATCTCGTAGACCATCAAGCCATCAACTTCCTCGACGCTCAAAATGGAATGGTCGTATTGATCGATAATATCGTCGGTGCGGGCGACGTCTTTGTTGGAGAAATCAGAGCCCATCCAGCTCTGGCCCATCATCGATGACGGTATCTTGATGACACGATTCACCTTCGGCGAGAACGTCCACATATTGTCATCGTCCGTCAGCGTCCCGTTGCCACGGTCTTTCTTCGGTTCGAGCACGCGCACGAGCGAGTAGTCCTCGCCTTTTGTCCAGGCTCGCATTGTCATTGACCGCTCCCAATCGGGGCGGTGAATCACCATTGTCATAACGCTTTCGGAGGAGACGCCGCGCCAGTGGTTGACGGCGTCACGCACGATTGTCGTAGCATCGCGCTCATCCGCGCTTGCGGGCAGTGAGAGGCAGAGCGAAAAAAGCAGAAAAAGATAGCGTATAGACATGGCTTTTTAGACAGAATTTGGCGCCGATTGCTCAGTATTTCACAGCCCTCAAAGCATCGCCATATCGTCGTTTGCTCTGGTAAGCTTGGCGTCCGCTTAAATAGGTTTGGTGATGCGCAAATTCCTGCAAGAAGTAAAGCGCCGTAACGTCTTCAGAGTCGGCCTGGTGTATATCTTCGCCGCCTGGCTGACGGTTCAGGTCGTGGATGTGATGTTCCCCGCCCTGAACGTCCCCGAGTGGGTCGTCTCGGCTGTCGCCGTGCTGCTTCTCATCGGCTTTCCGTTTGCATTGATACTTGCCTGGGCATTCGAAATGACCCCGGAGGGCATCAAGCTCGAGAAGGAAGTCGACCGCAGCCAGTCGATAACACCCCAGACCGGCAAAAAGCTCAATTCGCTGATCACTGTCGTACTTGTCGCGGCCGTTGGTTTCCTGCTCGTTGACAAGTTTGTCCTGCAACCCGACAACCGCAGCCAAGCCGAAGAGCAGGTGCTTGGAGAAATCAGACCTTCTATCGCGGTACTGCCGTTCGTCAACATGAGCGACGACAAAGCGAATGAATATTTTTCCGATGGATTGGCAGAAGAGCTGCTGAATGTTCTGGCCAAGATTCCGCAGCTCCACGTTGCCGGCCGAACGTCATCTTTTCAGTTCAAAGGAACAAATGAAGATCTGCGTCTGATCGGGCAAAAACTCAACGTTGCCAACGTGCTTGAAGGCAGTGTTCGGCAATCGGGCGCACACTTGAGAATAACAGCGCAGCTTATCGATACGGAGAGCGGCTACCACCTCTGGTCGAACACCTACGACCGTGAGATAACCGACATTTTCGCAATTCAGGATGAGATCGCGGCCAATGTTGTTGATGCTTTGAGAGTCACACTGCTGGGCGAAGAAACCACTGTGGACCACGGCACTGACAACCTTGAAGCCTATAACTTGTTGCTGCAGGCCTCGTATTTTTTAGATCAGACCACGGAGGAGAGTCTCAGCAAAGCAGCAGAGGCGCTGCAACAAGCTGTCGAGCTGGATCCGGACTATGCACGAGCCTATGCAAGAATGGCATTAGTCCATCAACAGATCATCAGTGGTTTCGTGGGCAATGGTACCGAAGATTTTGTCGCAGGATTCAAGGTCGTCCACGAATACGCAGACAAGGCACTTGCGCTGGATCCCACGCTCGCCGACGCCCTGGTGGCCAAGGGTCTCGCGATTTCCGCTGGCGACTGGGATTACGATTCCGCCGATCAGTACTTTTCAAAAGCGCTGGAGCTGGTGCCTAACCATATCGATGCGCTGGCTTGGGTTGGAACCACGAGAACGTTTCAGCTTCGAACCGATGAGTCGATTTCTGTACTCGATGGAGTTCTTCAACTCGACCCACTTTCCGTAGCAGC
>CAYTNO010000116.1:0-6358 GCA_964439125.1 uncultured Woeseiaceae bacterium
TGACTTGAAGAGATTTGCCATGCTCGCTCGATTGACAGTGCTAGTCGCATTATCACTACCCGTCCTTGCCTTCGCAGAAGCACGCGAGTTCGAGGGAGATTATCTGTACAGGGTCTCGACAGTACGTGCTGCGCCGGGTTCACTGGCCGAACTGTTGGACTGGGCGGCGACAGTTCGAGACGCAGACTACTTCGAAGATTCAGGTCAGGAACCACCTCTACTGATTCGACACTCGCAAGGTGATCAGTGGGACTTGATGATCATCATGCCGATCGACAGCTGGACCGCTTTTCATTCGGAACCGGCTACCCAAAAGCGCAATGGCGCAGCATTAGCCCATGCTCAATTGCTTGGTTCAAAGAACGCGATGATTGCTTTCGAGGAAGATCACTTCGCGTACGGGCCACCACTATCGGTCGTTAAAACAGCCTATGACGAGAACAGCTTCTTTCACATTGAAATGTTTGCGGCAGCGCCTGGCAAGGTGGATGAACTGCTTGGTCAACGGCGTATGGAAAACGTCTATCTCCGCAGCACAGGACAAACATCGAACATGATTTTCCGCCGCGCTGCAGGATCTGATGTTGATGTCTTCACGATCGGGTTTCACAAGAGTCTTGAGGCCTTCGCGGCGCCGGCGAGCGCAAGCGACGAAGACAAGGAAGCAGCGGCGATAGAAGCTGGATTCAAGGATCGCTCTGACCTCTCGTTTTATCTGCGCTCACTAATTTCCAGCCATCACGACACACTTGCAGTAAAGGTCGAGTAAGGGCGACTCCCTTTCTTCGCGAGTCGGTCTGGTCAGACACGCACATGAGTCATCGGGATAAATACGTATATTTGAATATATGCATATTTAGATATATTATCTGCCGTTAGATTAATCCTGCAACGACCCCGGACGCTGATCATGACCCGCCAATACACGCTACTCGCCGTCACGGCGCTAATCCTGCCCGTTCAGGCCCTTGCCGAAACCCTGACTGAAGCGTGGGATACAGCGCTTACTTCGCATCACCAAATCGCCGCAGCAGCCGCTCAACGTGATGCCGCGGACTATGATCTGGAACGCGCCCGGTCGGCGCGCATGCCGCAGTTGGGCATTTCAACCGAGTACATGTGGATGGATTCGGCACCTGGGTTCTCGCTTGGCGGAATCACATCGCCACCGATTTTCGAAGGTGACGATTTCGTTCGTGCAGGCGCTCAACTCAAGATCCCGGTCTATGCCGGCGGTGGCATCAGCTCTGGCATCGCCGCGGCGGAATCGGGCGCCGGGGCTGCCGCGGATCAGCTGCATGCCGTCATACAGGGCACCAAACTGGGTGTTGCCGAGCACTACGTGATGGTTCTTCGCGCCGAAAGTGCCGTCGCCGTTGCCAAATCGATTGTCGCATCACTCACTACACATACCGACGACACCAAGAACCGCTTTGAGTTTGGTGCCGTGCCACAGAACGACTACCTTGCAGCCAGCGTCACGCTTGCGAACGCGAAGCAGCGCCTGCTGCAGGCGGAAAATGCGTTCGATTATTCGCACGCCGCCTACAACCGTTTCCTCGGCCGGCCTCTGGAAGCTGCGGTGGTCCTGGATCCATCGCTGGACATCGACAACCTGATACCGGCGGCTCAACGCGTGCAGGATCTGATCGCGCTGGCGCAAACACAAAGACCGGAGCTGTCCGCCATGGCAATGCAGGCAAAGTCCCTGCGCAGGCAGTCCGACGCAGCTCGGGCCAATGCGCGGCCGCAAGTTTCATTGACGGGTGGGTACATGTTCCTCGAAAACGAGTTTCTCGATGACGATGCTTTCTGGATGGCAGGCGTGTCGATGCAGTGGAATGTGTTCGACGGCGGCCGCAGCCGCAAGCAGGCAGCGTCGCTCAACAGCAAGGCCAGCGCGATTGGTCATCAGCGCGCCGACCTCGAAACCATGATCGCGCTCCAGGTCCGACGCTCGTGGAACGATCGCGAGGAAGCCGAGAACCGCATCGGTGTCGCCGAAAGCGCGGTCACGCAGGCGAAGGAGAACCTGCGTGTGGTGCGCAATCGCTACGTGGCGGGGGCCAGCACCAACGTGGAGGTGCTCGACGCCGAAGCCCTACGTGAACAAAGTCTGCGCAACAACGATGATGCGCGCTTCGAACTTGTTCTGGCCAAGCTTCGACTCGCTCGAGCCGTTGGCAACCTGTGAGATCCGGCGTGACTAGCAAACCAGACATGATCGATATTGATGCCCTGCAAATGCGGGCTAACGAGGCGACGTCATTACTCAGCGCAATGTGCAATGAGAAACGCCTCATGATTCTGTGTCAGCTCATCGAGAAGGAACGGACAGTGAATGAGCTTGTGGAACTGGTGGGTGCGGCTCAACCGACAGTCTCGCAACACCTTGGTTTGTTGCGGCGGGAAGGTCTCATCACTGCGCGGCAAGACGGTCGCACGCGCTTTTATGCGCTCGTGGGAAATGAGGCCCGCGAAATACTCGGAACCTTGCAGTCGCTGTACTGCGACCCGACATCAAAGGACACCAAAAAATGAATACTCTGCCGCTGTCTCTCCTCCGGCGCTTTTCGGCGATGACATTGCCCGCGTTATTACTTCTCGCAACAGCACACGCTGATGATCTGACGTTCGAAACCGCGACCGTCGAACTTGATGAGACGCCACGCGAGCGCTTGCTCGACGGCACGGTTGAAGCCGTGAACAAGGCGACCATGTCAGCGCAGACAGCCGGCCGTATTGCTGAAGTGTTCTTTGACGTTGATGACTACGTGCAACCGGGCCAGCCGATCGTTCGCTTCACCGATGTCGAACAGCAATCGGCCCTTGGACAGGCGCAGGCTGCACTGGCTGAGGCTCGCGCCCGGCAAAACCAGGCTGATGAAGAGTTTCGCCGCGTGGCCGGGCTTTTCGAGGCGGAGTCCGCGTCGAAGCGCGAGTACGACCAGGCGCTCGCCGCCAGAGATGGGGCCAAAGCGCGCGTCGAAGCAGCAGGATCGTCCGTCGACGCCGCCGAGCAACAACTCGAATACACCCTCGTGCGCGCACCCTATGCCGGCATTGTCACAGAGCGTCACGTTGAAACCGGCGAGGCGGTTGGCGTCGGGCAGCCGCTTATCAGCGGCCTCTCGCTTGAGGTTCTACGTGTCATCGTTGATCTTCCGCAACAAGTTGCGGCAAAGGTTCGCGAGTACCAAAAGGCGTATGTGCTCACCGATGAAGGCCGTGTCGAAGCAACCGGGGTAACGATATTTCCGTATGCCCACAGCGCCAGCAAAACGTTTCGTGTGCGCCTCGAGCTTCCCGAAGGGCAGTTCTCACTCTACCCCGGCATGTTCGTCAAAGTGGCATTCGTCACGGGCGCATCACGACGCCTGCTCGTGCCAACAACGGCCCTGCTCCGGCGCAGCGAAGTCACCGGCGTGTACGTCATCGATGACGAGCAGCATGTGCGCATGCGCCAGGTACGGGTTGGCGGCACGTTTGACCAGCGCACGGAAGTCCTCGCGGGACTGCGGGAGGGTGAACGCGTTGCAGCTAACCCTGTCGACGCCGATATTTACCTCAAGACCAGGGTCGTAACGGACCATGACTGACAAGCTCGGACTGTCGGGAAGCCTCGCCAGGCGCTTCCAGGACAACGCATTGACGCCGTTGCTTGCCGTGGCGGCACTGCTGCTTGGTGCACTCGCGGTCGTAATCACGCCTCGCGAGGAAGAACCGCAGATCGATGTCACGCTGGCCAACGTCTTCGTGGCGTTCCCGGGTGCGAGCACGACAGAGGTCGAAAACCTGGTTTCGATCCCGATGGAACAAGTGTTGGCCGAGATTGACGGAGTCAAACACGTCTACTCGGTTTCAAGGCCCGGTGTTGGCGTCCTGACAGTGCAGTTCAAGGTCGGCGAGCCTCGCACCGAAGCGCTGGTCCGTCTTTACAATGCAATCTATTCGAACCAGGACTGGCAACCTCAGGCACTCGGCATCCTGCCACCGCTCGTTAAGCCGAAAGGTATCGACGATGTGCCGATCGTAACCGCAACCCTGTGGACCGAAGACACTGACCGCGGCACCCATGAACTCTTAATGGTTGCACATGCGCTCGAAGCCGAAATCAAGCGCGTCGCTGGCACACGCGATGTATATACGATCGGCGGCGCGCCAAACATCATTCACGTGGAACTCGATCCCCAGCGCGTCGCCGGTTACGGGATGACCCTTGAGGACTTGCGCTATGCCCTCACGGCGAGCAACGCCGTTACGCAGGCCGGCTCGCTGATTTCGAACAATGTCGAGATTCCCGTGCAGGCCGGGACTTTCCTGAGCAGTGCCGAGGACGTTGCCGGCATGGTCGTCGGCCTCTTCGAGGATCGCCCTGTCTATCTCGACGATATTGCCGATGTGCGCGCCGGCGCCGATACGCCCGACCAGTACACGTGGTTTGCGTCCGGCCCTGCCGCCGAACATATCGATCTCGAGCAGACCGGGCACGCGCCGTCCGTGACTATCGCCATAGCGAAGAAACCTGGCACGAACGCGACAAGGATTGCGAACGCGGTCAAAGAGCGCCTCGAACAACTCGAGGCAACGCTGATTCCCGAAGGTGTCAACGTCACGATCACCCGAAATTACGGCCAGACCGCCGATGACAAAGCGTCCAAGCTTATTCAGAAGCTGTCGTTCGCCACGCTGTCGGTCATCTTGCTCGCCTGGTTTGCGCTCGGCTGGCGCGAAGCGATTATTGTTGGTGCAGCCGTGATCGTCACGCTTGCCACAACGCTGTTTGCGTCCTGGGCCTGGGGCTTCACGATCAACCGCGTATCGCTGTTCGCACTGATCTTCGCGATTGGCATTCTTGTCGATGATGCCATCGTCGTCGTCGAGAATATCCATCGCCACCGCAGCCTGCGACCCGGCGCCATCGGTGACGTCATCCCCCCTGCTGTGGAAGAAGTCGGAGGACCGACGATACTTGCGACGTTTACGGTCATTGCGGCGCTTTTGCCGATGGCCTTCGTGACGGGCCTCATGGGCCCGTACATGAGTCCGATCCCGATCAATGCCAGCACCGGAATGCTGATTTCGCTGGGCATCGCGCTGATCCTGACGCCCTGGCTCAGCCACCGCCTGCTCGCGAACGCGCCTGTGCATCACGTCGAAGACGAGAGTGAGTCCCGCCTGCACCAGCTGTTCGAGCGGCTCATGCGTCCATTCCTCAACGGCGCGGACGGTAAACGCGCACGCAAAATACTTTACGTTAGCCTCGCCGGCGCTATTGCGTTGGCCATGCTGCTTGTTGTTGCTCAGCTCGTCGTCCTGAAGATGCTGCCTTTCGACAACAAATCCGAATTTCAGATTATCGTTGATATGCCCGAGGGCACGGCCGTCGAAGCGACCGCCAAGGTACTCGATGAGCTCGCCGCGACGATCGAGACCGTGCCCGAAGTTACCGACTACCAGGTCTACGCCGGCACTGCTGCACCGATAAACTTTAACGGCCTCGTGAGGCAATACTATCTGCGCAGTGGCGGTAATGTTGGCGACATTCAGGTCAACCTTGTCGACAAGAAACACCGTGACCGCTCAAGCCATGAGATCGCCCGGGCCGTTCGCAACGAACTTGCTGAGATCGGCCGGCGTAACAACGCATCGATCAAAGTTGTCGAAGTGCCGCCGGGCCCGCCCGTGATCTCGCCGATCGTTGCCGAGATTTATGGCCCGGACTACGAAGAGCAAAAGCGTCTCGGCCTGGAGTTTGAGCGCTTGTTCGCGGAGACAGCCGATATCGTCGATATCGATAGCACGGTCGAGGCAGATGCGAAGCGCCTCGTCGTCGAGGTTGACCAGCAGCGCGCGGCATTACTTGGCATACCGCAACAGCGCGTTGCGGCGATATTGCAAATGGCGCTGAACGGCGAAGACATCACGTACATTCATCAGGCGCGGGAGCGCTATCCAATCCCCATACGTCTCGAAGTGCCTGTCCAATCGAAAACCGACCTCGACTCACTGCTTGCACTTGAAGTGCGTAGCCGCACGGGGCAACGCGTACCTATTGCGGAAATCGCAACCGTCAGGGAAACCGGATGGGACGACGCTGTGTATCACAAGGACCTGCTACCGGTCGTCATGGTTATGGGCGATATGACGGGCAGGCTCGACAGCCCGCTCTACGGGATGTTCGACCTCGCGGAACGGATCGACAATCGCGCCGACGCAAAACATGATGTCGACCAGCGCTACATCAGCCAACCCGACGATACTTATTACTTCTCACTCAAATGGGATGGCGAGTGGCAGATTACCTACGAGACGTTTCGTGACATGGGCCTCGCCTACTCGGTCGGCCTGATACTGA
>CAYTNO010000117.1:0-6332 GCA_964439125.1 uncultured Woeseiaceae bacterium
TCGGCACGAGCAGGCGCAGTTCTCCCAGCAGTGCAGTGGCGGCTGCCGGTGGTTCCTCGTCAGCGCCGAGTACCGTGACAGACTCGACTCGACCCACTCCCCGCAGCAGGCCTGCATGCGTTTCAGAGCGTTTCCGGTCGTCGGCGCTAGCGTGTTGCAAGAGCACGGGCAGAGGTTTGCCCGGAGAAATGTCCATTTCACCGCGGATTTGCCGAACACCGAGAATAAATTGCCGTACCCACTCAATGTCAGATACAGCGTCGCTGTCGTCGGCACTCGCATCGACTTCGGGGAAAGGCTGCAACATGATCGTGTCACCTTTGATGTCTGCCCTTGGAGCGACCTGCTGCCAGATTTCTTCGGTAACAAATGGCATCAATGGGTGCAGCAGACGGAGTAGTGACTCGAGTACTTCGATCAATGTGCGCTGAGTACCGCGCTTCAGTTCGTCGCTGGCGCTGTCAGATTGCAGAACCGGCTTGGATAGCTCGAGATACCAGTCACAGAACTCGTGCCATGTGAATTCATAAATGGCTTGTGCGGCAAGGTCGAGTCGATACGACGCAAAATGGCCGTGAACTGCCGCGACGGTGCTATTGAACCGTGCCTTGATCCAGCGGTCGGCGGCAGTAAATTCGACATCACCTGCGCTGAGGCTATCGGTGTTCATTAGTACATAGCGCGCAGCATTCCAAAGTTTGTTGCAGAAGTTCTTATAACCTTCGATGCGCCCGAGGTCGAAGCGAATGTCCCGCCCCGTCGTGGCGAGAGAAGCGAACGTAAAACGCAGTGCGTCACAACCGTAGGCATCGATGCCATCCGGGAATTGTTGGCGAGTCGCTTTCTCGATTTTCGGCTTGAGATGATCCTGCATCAGGCCGGTTGTGCGTTTCTGAATTAGTGCGTCGAGATCGGTGCCGTCAATTAGATCCAGTGGGTCGAGAACATTACCCTTTGATTTCGACATCTTCTGACCGTCGTGGTCGCGAATGAGCCCATGGATATAGACTTCGCGGAACGGCACGTCGCCCATGAACTTGATGCCCATCATGATCATGCGTGCGACCCAGAAAAAGATAATGTCAAAGCCTGTAACGAGCACATTGCCAGGATAGAAATCGGCTAGTTCTTTGGTCTTCTCCGGCCACCCCAGGGTACTAAAAGGCCACAGTGCAGACGAGAACCAGGTATCGAGAACGTCTTCATCCTGACGCAGTTCGACATCGGCCTCCAGCTTGTGCTTCTCACGCACGTCTTCTTGTGAATAACCGACGTATACGTTGCCGTCATTGTCGTACCAGGCTGGAATTCGATGGCCCCACCAGAGTTGCCGGCTGATGCACCAGTCCTGGATGTTGTACATCCATTCGTAGTAAGTCTTCGACCAGTTTTCGGGCACGAAACGAATCGCGCCACTCTCGACGGCTTCAATAGCCGGTTTCGCAAGCGGCTCAATTTTCACGTACCACTGATCGGTCAAATACGGTTCGACGATGGTGTGTGAGCGGTCCCCGCGAGGAATCTTGACGACGTAGTCTTCGATTTGCTCCAGTAAGCCAAGTTCTTCGAACTCGGCAATAATGGCCTTGCGAGCGTCAAAGCGGTCCATGCCACGGTATTTTTCTGGCACATCATCGTTGAGTGAGGCGTCGTCTGTCAGGATGTTGTACATCGCGAGGTCGTGACGTTTGCCGATCTCGTAGTCGTTGAAGTCGTGCGCGGGCGTTATTTTGACGCAGCCTGTACCGAACTCCGGATCGACATAGTCGTCCGCGATAATCGGGATGTGGCGTCCAACAATAGGCAGGATGATCTCCTGGCCAATCAGGTGTTTGTAGCGTTCGTCATCGGGGTGGACGGCAACCGCGCTGTCGCCGAGCATGGTTTCCGGCCGTGTTGTAGCGACGGTGAGATGTGCATCGCCTGAAGCAAGCGGGTAGCGGAAGTGCCACAAGTGGCCATCTTCTTCGGCGGTCAATACTTCGAGATCGGATAGGGCGGTGTGAAGTACAGGGTCCCAGTTAACAAGACGTTTGCCGCGGTAGATGAGTCCTTCGTCATACAACTTTACGAAAACCTCGCGAACCGCTTCTGACAACCCGTCGTCCATCGTGAACCGGTCACGACTCCAATCGACTGAGGCACCCATGCGCCGCAGTTGCTGCGCTATCTTCCCGCCAGACTCTTCTTTCCATTCCCACACACGTTCAACGAACTTTTCGCGACCGATGTCACGGCGCGTTGCACCTTCGCTGTTCAGCACACGCTCGACCACCATCTGCGTGGCGATGCCGGCGTGATCCATGCCCGGTTGCCAGAGGGTCCTGCAGCCCTGCATGCGTTTGTAGCGCGTGAGCGCATCCATGATGGTGTCCTGGAACGCATGCCCCATGTGCAGGATACCCGTCACATTTGGCGGCGGAATCATGATGCAATACGGCTCGCCATCGCCCTGTGGGGCGAAGTAACCGCGTTCTTCCCAGCGGGCGTAAGCGCGCTGTTCGATTTCAAGTGGGTTGTAGGACTTGTCCATGGGTGTTTGGGATAGTGTCGTAAGGATAGGGTCGTCGGGTCGGGTCAGGGAAAAAAATCAGAGCTACACGTTGTGTGTTTCGAGCGTATGTCCCTGGTCTCGGTATTCGGCGAATCGTTTGCGGCTGAGTTGCTTGCAGTCTTCATCGGAGGTTACAAGCTCCGCAACCCGCGGGAAAGCTTTTGCGAAGGCGGGAACCTCATCACTGAGGTTAATGAGCAGGTCGTGCTGTGGAACGTCGACTTCGCCGCATCCTATAGTCACCGGGGAATCCTGCTGGCTGCCAGATTCCGAGATCGTATGGTGCGGCACGAAACTGCCATCGCGGAATGTCCAGAGTAGCTCGTCGAGACGCTCTGCGCCGGCGCGGTCACCGACGTGGATATGTACAGTGTTCTCGAGCCGATAGGCTTTTTCCGCCAATCGGCACGCGAAGGACTGACGTGACGGCAGGCCGGTCTGTTTGAGAAGGTAAAAGTCGACTCTGGCCATTAAGGCAGGGCGCCGGCACGAGCGAGCAGGATCTCGGTAAGCATTGGCACAGGCCGGCCGGTGGCACCTTTCGACTTGCCAGACTTCCAGGCGGTACCCGCAATGTCCAGGTGCGCCCAGTTCATGCCGTCGGTGAACTCGCCGAGGAAGCAGCCCGCAGTGATGGAGCCGCCGTCGCGGCCACCCACATTGGCAAGATCAGCGAAATTGCTGTCCAGCTGGGACGTGTATTCGTCTGACAGCGGCATGTGCCAGCCGCGATCGTCAGAGGCAATGCCCGCGGCGACGATTTCATCGGCGAGCTTGTCGTTGTTGCTCATTACGGCAGTCCGATGATGGCCGAGTGCGATAACACAGGCGCCTGTAAGCGTTGCCACATCGATAATTGTGTCGGGCTTAAAGCGCCGTGAGTAGGTCAGGGCGTCGCACAGGATCAGGCGACCTTCGGCGTCGGTATTCAGAATCTCGATGGTCTTGCCCGACATGCTCTTGACGATATCGCCGGGCCTTGTTGCCTTGCCGCTTGGCAGGTTTTCAACGGCCGGTACAACAACGTTGACATTGATCGGCAGCTTCAGCTCTGCAATTGCCGCCATCGCGCCAATGACACTGGCTGCACCGCACATGTCATATTTCATCTCGTCCATGCCCGGGCCGGGTTTCAACGAGATGCCGCCGGAATCGAAGGTGACACCCTTACCAACGAGTACCACCGGTGCCTGACGAGCTTTCCCTTTGTATTGCATGACGATGAGCCGTGCAGGCTCCTTGGTGCCGGCCGTCACGGAAAGCAATGAATGCATGCCGAGGCGCTTCATTTCGGGTTCATTCAACACACGGGTTTGCAGATTTTTGTTTTCACGGGCGAGCTTCTGCGCCGTGCGTGCCAGGTAGCTAGGCGTGCAGATATTTGGTGGCAGGTTGCCGAGGTCCTTTGCGAGTGACATGCCCGAAGCGATGGCAACACCATGTTCCGCACCGCGCATCGCTTTTGCTGCATCGCCGCGCTTCGCGATCGCCAGGCCGATTTGCTTCAGTGGCATGCCCGGTGCCTTTCTGCCACTTTTCATTTCGGTAAAACGATAGAGAATGTCGCCAACTGCCTGTGCCGTGTAGCGCGCCAAATAATAGGCGTCAGCATCGTTGACGTCCTCGAGGGTCAGGCAATTGAGCACCTGCTGGCTCTTGGTTTTCGAAATCGATCGCAGGCTGGCCAGGATCGCACGCCGGTATTGCGCTACTCCGAAATCGTCGCTCTTGCCCAGGCCAACGACCACAACGCGTGCAGCGCGAACGCCGGCGACATCCGTCAGCACAGAGCAGCTACCAAGTTTCCCGGATACATCGCCACTCTTAACGTAGCGCTTTACGGCTCCGTTGCTGGCGGTATCGATGTCAACGGCACCTGCGCCCAGTTTGCCGCGCTCGTAAATTCCGACGATGACGCAATCAACTACTCTGCGTGATGCCTTGCTTGTGGTCGTGAAATATTTCATAGGATGTCTTTTCTGATTATCAGGCGAGTCCTGTCCATGATGGACGCGGGACTGTCCCGGGCAAAATAAAAGCGGTAGTCTAACTGATTCAGCCGTACTGGTTAAGAAATCAAAGACTTCGATGCGCCGCATACTGGATCGGTACATATTTCGCGAGATTGCCGCGACCTGGCTTGGCGTAACAATGGTCTTGCTGCTAATTCTGCTGACCAACCAGTTTGCACGGGTTCTCGGTGACGTTGCGAAGGGAAATCTGCCTAAAGATGCGGCAATGGACGTTATTGGGCTCTCAGCGGCCCAGTATCTAACGATTATCGTGCCTATTGGCCTGTTTCTGGCCATTATGCTGGCACTGGGTCGCTTGTACCGGGACAGCGAATTGCCGGCGATGATGGCGTGTCGCGTCGGCCCGGGAGGAATATACCGGCCACTTATGTGGTTACTCATACCGCTTTCGCTGGCTGTGGCGTGGTTGTCAATCGATCTGGCGCCGCGCGCCCTGCAGGCGGTCGATCGCATTGGAGCTGAGGCACGTCGTGAGGCCGATCTGACGAGCATGGAGCCCGGCCGATTTACGATGGTAGGCCCTGACAAAGCGGTGGTGTATGGCGAACGCGTGACGGCCGATGGCCAAATGGAAAATGTGTTCCTGCAGCGCCAGACGGACAGTGGCTCGGTCGAGGTGGTTGTCGCAAAGCGGGGGGAGCAGAGGGAATCCGACAACCCGGATGTTCGTTTCCTGGTTTTGCACGACGGGCGTCGTTATGAAGGCATACCGGGCACCACGCAGTTTCGCGTTGTCGAATTTGTAGAGCATGGCATCCCGTATCGATTGCCCCGGTTAGACCCTCCAGAGCAAACACCACGCGCAATGACGTTTGCCGGTCTGGCGCAAGCAGGCGAGATCGAACATGTTGCCGAAATGCAGTGGCGCATCAGCATTCCCCTGGCGACAATCATCCTCGGTATCCTCGCAGTGCCATTGGCCAAGACGCAGCCGCGCGCCGGTCGTTATGGACGATTGGGCATTGGGCTGCTTGTCTTTATTATTTATCTCAACATGCTAAGTGCTGCGAAGGCGTGGATCGAGCAGGGTAGCGTTTCACCGCAGATCGGCTTGTGGTGGGTGCATGGTGCCGTGCTACTGCTCGCGCTCGGCATGTTGGCAGTTCAAAACTCGGTTCATCGGCGGTTGCTATCGTGAATGGTCTGCTGAGCCAATACCTGATGCGCACAATCCTGGCGGCGACGGCACTGGTGCTGGTCGTCTTGCTGGCACTGGCTGGATTGTTCGAATTCATCGCGGAGCTAGACGATACACAGGGTGGCTATCAGACGCCGCGGGTCATTCTTTACACGGCATTGCGCTTGCCACAGCTCGCGTTCGAGATGTTGCCCATTGCTACGCTAATAGGCTCGCTGCTGGGGCTCGGCGGGCTGGCTGCGAACAGCGAGATCATCGTTATGCGATCGTCGGGTCTGTCGGTGCGCAAATTGTCAGCGATGGTGGCGGTGACAGGATTCGTGCTATTAGTTTTTACCGGCCTGCTCGGCGAGTTCATCGGCCCTCCACTCGATTACTACGCGCGAAACATGCGGCTCGAATCGCGCTATGAGCAAAATGAAGAACGCTTGGGCAACGAAACCTGGGTCAAAGACGGGTCAGTCGTATTGCACCTTGAGCGGGTCAGCGCGGAATTTGAGTTCGGCAGCATTTATATGTTCCGCTTCGGTGAAGACAATATGCTCGAAGCCATAGCCAAGGCGGAGAACTCCGGTATCGACGACGATGATCAGTGGATACTCGAAAA
>CAYTNO010000118.1:0-6313 GCA_964439125.1 uncultured Woeseiaceae bacterium
GTTTTCGCCCGGCTTTTCCATGTGGTACTCGTGGAGTCGCGTTTCGACAATTGCGTCGACCGGGCACGCCTCCTCGCAAAACCCACAGTAGATACATTTAAAGAGGTCAATGTCGTAGCGCGACGTTCGACGGGTACCGTCTTCACTCACATTCGACTCGATCGTTATGGCCAGCGCGGGGCAAACCGCCTCACAAAGCTTGCAGGCAATACAACGTTCCTCACCATTTGGGTAACGGCGTAAGGCGTGCAAACCGCGGAAGCGAGGAGACTGCGGCGTTTTTTCGTCGGGGTACTCGAGCGTAATACTCTTGCGAAAGAAATTACGCTGCGTAACGGACAGCCCCTTAAGGAGCTCCCACAGAGTGAACGTCTTTATATAGCTAGCCAGTCGATTCATCTGAGTTTGCCTGCCACTATCCCGTCAGCCCCGACCATGGTCCGATCTCGAACCAGGCCATCGCTCCCTCGACGACGATCCAGACAATCGTCACAGGGATAAATACTTTCCAGCCCAAACGCATGATCTGGTCATAGCGATAACGCGGAAAGGTCGCGCGTAACCAGAAAAATATGTACATGAAAAATGCCATCTTGAAGAACAGCCAATGCAGCCCGCCTTCAACCAGCAGACCCACTACCGGAATATCAGCAAGTGGCGCAAGGAAACCAATACCCTCGAATGGTGATGCCCAACCACCGAGGAAGAAAATCGCTGTGAGTGACGAAATCAGCACCATGTTGGCGTATTCCGCGAGGAAAAAGAGCGCGAACGCTACGCCAGAATACTCAACGTGAAAGCCCGCGACGATTTCCGACTCGCCCTCAGCAACGTCGAACGGTGCGCGGTTGGTTTCGGCAACGCCCGAAATCCAGTACACGAGAAACAGTGGAAATAACGGCAACAGGAACCAGTTCAGGAATCCGCCGGACTGTGCACGCACGATATCGCCAAGATTCAGGCTGCCAGCGGCCATCAGGATGCCCACCAACGCAAAGCCCATTGCGATTTCGTAAGCGACGATTTGTGCCGCCGAACGCATGGCGCCAAGGAACGCGTATTTTGAGTTGGTCGCCCAACCCGCGAGGATAACGCCGTATACGCCAACCGATGTCAGCGCCAGGACGTACAACAATCCGGCATTGATATCGGCAATGACATACCAGTCGTTGAGCGGAATGACCGCCCAGGTTGCCAGCGCAGGAATTAGCGTTAGCAAAGGAGCGATGACAAACAAAAAGCGGTTCGACTTCGCCGGTACAACAACTTCTTTGATGAGCAGCTTGATCACATCCGCGAAAGGCTGGCCCAGCCCCAACGGCCCGACGCGATTTGGGCCTACCCGACCCTGCATGCTGCCAATGACCTTGCGCTCGAAATAAGTCGAAAATGCGACAATCAAAATGACGCCAATCGTGACGAACAGAATCTTCCAGGTGACGACAGTCAGGTACTGGACGAGCGGCGGCAGCGAGTTCCAGATATCCCAGATGGCGTCGGGTATGAGGCTGGCCATTACGAGCTACTCTCGCTGGAGTCCGTGAGAGCGGCTGGAGTCAGCTGTAAGGCGGACGCCCGCCTGACCACAGAGTCTACCGAGTAAATTCGAGTATCGATTTCCGCGGCCGGTGCGTCTTCTCCATTAGGCTTGCCAAGCTTGCCGTTGCCCTTGTAGGCGTTATCCGGCTCGGCATCGCCTAGTTGCGCAGCAAGCTCGTCTCTAACATCTTCGCTCGTGACGTAGTCGAAATCGGGTGCATCAATCAGATTGCCAATGACGCGCAACACTTTCCAGGCCGGGCGTGATTCGCCAACCGGATTGGCAACACCGCCGAAGCTCTGCCAGGTACCCGCGACGTTCACGTAGGTACCCGATGTCTCTGCGAAAGTACCTATCGGCAGCAGCAAATCGGCCGCTTCGAGTAACGCATCGGATGAGAATGGTGTCAGTGCAATGACGAACTCGTGCTTTTGCAGCTTGCTGACTGCATCACTGCTCGAGATCAGGTCTGCATCCGGCTCGATATTGAGCAACACAACGGCATCAAGCGATGTATCGAGCATCGATGCCGCATTCGCGCCGCTCGCAGACCGTTTTACACCGCCCTGGCTGCGATGTGGTGTCACGCCCGCGAGGTGCGCACCAGCACTGTTGGCCCCCGTTGAAAGATTGCCAAACTTCGCGCCCGTTGCATCCGCAATGCAGGCAGCAAGCGCTCGAACCGCACTGAATGCCTCGTGGCGACCGGCAATGTTGCCCATCACGACAAAAGCGTTGTCAGCCTCTTTGAGCGCCGTGGCGATACGTTGCTGCTCGTCGCTGGCTTTCACACCATTACAAATATCCGCTACTGACGACGGTAGTTTCTTACCGCATGCAGCAGCCGCAACTCCGGCCAGCAATTCGACAAGGCCAGCACCGGAAAGATAATTTGCAACATCAAACAGGTACTCATGCGCTTCGCTGCTTGCAAAACTCACGCTGGCACCGGCCAGTGCTGCCTTTCTCAGGCGATGCGCAAGAATCGGTGCCTCTGCACGGATGTTCGAGCCGATAACGAAGACGGCGTTCTGCTGTTCGATATCCGCGATATCGCAACCGAGCCACGGATAAACCGGGTCATTGTCCTGATCCGAAAAATCGCGTCGATCAATTCGGTGATCAATATTAGCTGTGCCGAGATGCTCAGCAATGCGCGACAACAAGTGCGCTTCTTCAAGCGTAACGCTGGGCGATGCGAGCAACCCTGTATTATCGCTACCGGCTTCGCGCAATCGTTCCGCCGCAAGCGACAGTGCCTCTTCCCAATCGACATCACGCCATTCCCCGCTCTCTTTGACGCGCGGTTTGAGCAGGCGATCGGCGCTATAAATACCTTCGTAGCTAAAACGATCCCTGTCGGAAAGCCATGTCTCGTTAATGCTTTCATTCGCCTTCGGCACGATGCGCTTGACCGTACCGCGAAGTACGTGCGCATACATATTGGAACCTACACAATCATGCGGCGAAACGGTTGCGCGTTGCTCCATCTCCCAGGCGCGTGCACTGTAACGATAGGGCTTGTTGTTCAAAGCACCGACCGGGCAAAGGTCAATGATGTTGGCAGACAACTCGTGGTCGATACTCTGTTCGACGTAGGTGCTGATTTGCATACCTTCGCCACGCTCGATGGTTCCGAGTTGCTGCTTGCCCGAAATTTCCTCACCAAAGCGCACACAACGCGTGCAGTGAATACAGCGGGTCATGTCGGTTGATACCAGCGGCCCGATATCCTTGTCTTTGACGACACGCTTTCCGTCGTTGTAACGCGAAATATCGCGGCCGTATCCCATCGCAATATCCTGCAACTCACACTCACCGCCCTGATCACAAATCGGGCAGTCCAACGGGTGGTTGATAAGCAGGAACTCCATCGTCGCCTTCTGCGCAGCGATTGCCTTGGGAGACTTCGTAAAGACCTTCATGCCCTCGCCCACAGGCGTTGCACAGGCCGGCAAAGGCTTCGGCGCTTTCTCAACTTCAACCAGACACATACGACAGTTAGCCGCGATGCTCAGTTTCTCGTGGTAACAGAACCGCGGGATGTACGCGCCGACTTCATCGGTCACTTCGATGATCATCTGGCCCTTGCGTGCCTCGACCGGATTGCCATCTACCTCAATATTTACGACGTCATCATTCATGGCGGACTATGCGGCAGCCTCTTTGCTGACATCGACAATACTGCGTCCGTGATTGCGGATCATGTATTCGAATTCGTGGTGATAGTGCTTCAGGAAGCTCTGCACCGGCCACGCCGCGGCATCACCCAATGCACAAATTGTGTGGCCTTCGATCTTGTTCGCCACATCGAGCAGTTTGTCCAGGTCATCCAGCTGCCCTTTGCCTTCGACAATGCGCGTAAGCATCCTGTACAACCAGCCGGTGCCTTCGCGACATGGTGTGCACTGACCACAAGACTCGGACATGTAAAAGCGGGAGATTCGACGCAACACTTTCACCATGCAGGTCGTCTCATCCATGACCATGACCGCACCCGTTCCGAATGACGACCCTGCTTGCTGCAGCGAGTTGTAGTCCATCGTGCAGTCCATGATGATCTCGGCCGGCATTACTCGACAGGAGGAACCACCAGGGATCACAGCTTTGAGCTTACGACCTTTCCAGACACCGCCACACAACTCGAGGAGGTCATTGAAGGGAATGCCCATTGGTAACTCGAAGTTGCCAGGCTTCTCAATGTGGCCGGAAACAGAAAATAGCGCGGTGCCACCCGAACCCTCGGGCCCAAGCGTGGCGAACCACGCCGCACCATTGCGAATAATCGACGGCACACTGGCAAGGCTCTGCGTGTTGTTGATAGTTGTCGGTTTGCCGTACAAACCAAAATTCGCCGGAAATGGTGGCTTGAAGCGAGGCTTACCCTGCTTACCTTCGAGTGACTCGAGCAACGCGGTTTCTTCGCCGCAAATATAAGCGCCTGCACCAACGAACGCGTGGAGGTCGACGTCAATCCCGGAACCCTGAATATCCTTGCCCAGCAAACCTGCGTCGTAGGCCTCTTTGAGAGCCGCTTCGAATCGCGGTACCGGCTCGTCGATAAACTCGCCCCGAATGTAGTTGTAGGCAACAGTTGCACCCATCGCATAAGCGGCGATAGCCATACCTTCAACCAGCGCGTGCGGGTTGTTGCGCAGTACCTCGCGGTCGTGACAGGTTCCGGGCTCACTCTCGTCCGAATTGCACACAAGGTACTTCTGCACGGGCGCGTTGCGTGGCATAAAGCTCCACTTGAGCCCGGTTGGAAAGCCAGCGCCGCCGCGACCACGCAAGCCCGACGCCTTAACTTCCTCAATAACCTCTTCCTGCTTCAGCTCGCCGGCCAGTATCTTCCGCCACGCCTGGTAACCGTCGTTTTTCTCATAAGTATCGAGCGAATATGACCGCTCTTGCCCAAACGTGGAGAAACAAGTGAGATTCTGTTCGTAGGCCATCAGTCGAGCCCGTCCAGAATTTCATCGACCTGATCTGTCGTCAGGTTCTCGTAGTATTTGTGATTGACCATCATCATTGGCGCACCACAACAAGCCGCGAGACATTCTTCTTCGCGTTTCAGGTAGATGCGGCCGTCGTCCGTGCTCTCGCCAATCCTGACGCCAAGCTTCCCTTCGACATGCTCGACGATTTCATCCGAGCCGCGCAGCATGCACGAAACATTGGTGCAAATTGCGACATTGTGACGCCCGACGGGTTTCGTCTGGAACATAGAGTAGAACGTTGCGACTTCATAAACCTGAATCGTCGGCAGGTCGAGGTAGTCCGCAACAGCGTTCATCAGTTCGGCGGTCAGGTAACCGTCGTTCTCGTGTTGCACGACATGCAACGCGCTAATGACAGCGGAGCGTTCCCTGCCCTCTGGAAACCTGGACTTCCATTGCTCAATAACTTCTTTCGCGTGGTCGGAAAGCAAAGCTGAATCGCTCATCGGTCGACCTCACCAAAAACGATGTCCTGCGTACCGATGACGGCCACCACATCAGCCAGCATGTGTCCTTCTACCATCTCCGACATTGCGGATATATGTGCAAAACCCGGCGCACGAATTTTTACGCGATACGGCTTGTTGGCGCCGTCCGATACGATGTAAACACCAAATTCACCTTTCGGGTGTTCGATAGCGGCATAAGCCTCCCCTTCAGGTACGCAATAGCCTTCGGTGAATAACTTGAAGTGGTGAATAAGCGATTCCATGTCGCCTTTCATGTCGACGCGACTGGGCGCGGTCACTTTATAATCGTCAAACATTACAGGACCCGGATTCTCGCGAAGCCAGTCAACACACTGCTTGATGATGCGGTTCGATTGGCGCATTTCTTCAATGCGAACGAGATAACGATCGTAACAATCACCGTTGCTGCCAACAGGAATATCAAAATCAACCTGGTCGTAGACTTCATAGGGCTGCTTCTTGCGCAGATCCCATTCAACACCGGAGCCACGCAACATCGGTCCCGTAAAACCCAATTGCATCGCGCGATCGGGGGTGACTACAGCGATGTTCACGGTGCGTTGCTTCCAGATTCGGTTGTCCGTCAGCAACGTCTCGTACTCGTCAACACAACCCGGGAATTTGTCTGTAAAGGCTTCGATGAAGTCCAGCAGTGACCCTTCTCGAATCGAGTTCAGGCGATCGACATCTTTGTTGCTGCGAAATTTCGAGTACTGGTACTTCGGCATCGTATCGGGCAAGTCGCGATAAACGCCGCCCGGTCGATAATAAGTTGCGTGCATACGTGTGCCAGAAACTGCCTC
>CAYTNO010000119.1:0-6312 GCA_964439125.1 uncultured Woeseiaceae bacterium
GAAGATAGCGTTTGTTTTCGCCGTCGACCGACATGGCCTCAAGCAGGTCGAGCTCCCGCACGCCCCCTAAGCGCACATCGGACCCGCAGCGGGCAAGCTGTAGCGCCAGCGCCGTTCCCCAGGAGCCAGCGCCGACGACGGCGACGTTCTTCGATGTCGTCGTGGTGGCGATTAGTGTGTCTCCGCGCCTTCGGCTTGTGCTGCTGCCTGCTGCTGCAGAGACTGCAAGTACAGCGCGTCAAAATTGATGGGTTGCAGGACGAACTCCGGGAAGCCGCCCTTCTGTATCGTTGCAGCGATCGCTTCACGAGCGTAAGGGAACAGGATGTTCGGGCAGAAGCTGCCAATAATGGCGTTGAATTCTTCCTTTTCGTAACCTGATATGTCGAACAGTCCGGCCTGGTGTAGCTCGATAAGGAACAGAGTTTTATCTTCCTCTTTGGCCTCGACAGTGATGGTCAAAATAACCTCATGCACATCATTTTCGATTTCATTGTGGCTGCTGCGCAGGTTGAGGTTCGTTTGCGGCTTCCATTCGCCCGAGCGAAAAATAGCGGGTGATTGCGGCGACTCGAAAGAAAAATCTTTCATATAAACTTTTGCGATCGAAATACGCTTACCGTCGCGACCCTGTTGTTCGTCAGTCATGTCTTCGTCCTGAGTTAAATAAAATATCGTTGTGAGCTGCGCGCAACGAGCTTAAGCGTCCAACGGCCTTTTCTTGGCCTTGGCCTTTTTCTTGGCCTTGCCTTTGCTCTTGGTTTTCTTGGCCGTGACAACCGGCAGACCAGCCTCCGCCCACGCGGCCATTCCACCTTTCAAGCCGTAAACGCTTTCGAAGCCGGATTTGCGGAGAGAGTCCACGGCCTTGTTTGAGGATACGCCCGCATCGCAGACAGCGACAATCGGCTTGTCCTTAAACTTGGCGACTTTTTCGATCTGCGCACCGAACTCATCAAATGGAATGTTCTTTGCGTTAACAATGTGGCCGCGTGAAAAAGACTCAACGGTGCGAAGATCTATGATCATCGCGTCGTTGTTGATCAATGTGACGGCCGCCGTCGGCTCGATGTTAATCAGGCCGCTGGCTTTGCGTCGTAGCTCGCTAAAAATGAGCACGAAAATACTGACCGTGAGAGCAACCACCAATAACGTGTGATTGGCAGCGAATTCCAGATATCTGTCCATGAGTTTTGTTTTCGAGGCCCGCGATGGCGCGCCC
Source organism: uncultured Woeseiaceae bacterium (assembly GCA_964439125.1). Taxonomy (GTDB): domain Bacteria; phylum Pseudomonadota; class Gammaproteobacteria; order Steroidobacterales; family Woeseiaceae; genus UBA1847. The sequence continues at coordinate 1,223 of CAYTNO010000119.1, forward strand.
AGCTTGTGGCAAAGGACGCATTATACCAAACTGCCGAATCATGAAAGCGCTCATGCCGGTCTTATTTGTACTTCTCCTTGCCCTGCCCTCATTCGCCCAGGAATCGGGCGGTGAGCTGGCGACGATCAAGGAGCGAGAGCTCGAGCAGGTTCGCGACAAGATCAGTGACCTTAAGAAGAGCATGGACCGGAGCGCCTCCGACAGGGACCGGCTAACGGCCGAGCTGCAGGAAGCGGAAGTCGAGATTTCCGAGAAGCGAATCCGGCTCAAAGAGTTGCAGCGCGAGCGTGATTTCAGCGCCCGGCGAAAGGCGGAGCTTGACGCACAGCTTGCGAGGCGTGAAGCAGAGCTCGACGAGGAATCCAGGGGGCTTGCGACCCAGGTACGCGCTGCCTATATGAGCGGCTCCCAGGAGAGAATCAAACTGCTGCTAAACCAGCGCGATCCGGCGACGATTGGGCGTCTCATGGCCTACTACGGTTATCTGAGCGAGTACCGTTCTGCAAACATCGAGCTTGTTACCGCGGCCATTCACGATCTCGCGCAGCTGCACAGCCAGGTTGCGGCTGAAGAAGCGCGCATAGCTCAGCTCGCCAAGGCTCGCTACGATGAGCTGTCGAAGCTTGGCGTGGCCCAGGACAAGCGAAAAGCTTTGCTTGCCAGCCTCAAGGAGAAGATCTCCGGCGAAGGCCGTGAAGTCGAGCGCCTGGCGGCACAGGAGAAAGACCTCTCGAGACTGATTGCCGAGCTGACAAGCATTCTTTCCGACTATCCAATTAGCTCAGAAGCGCCATTCACGACGCACAAGGGTCGGCTGACCTGGCCGGTAGCCGGAACGCTGACCCATGATTTCGGGCAGCCTCGTGTCGCGGGTCAGTTGAAATGGAATGGTGTAGTGCTTGCGGCAGCAAGGGGTAAGGAGGTGCGCTCCGTGTATCACGGCCGCGTTGAATTTGCCGATTGGCTCGCCGGTCTGGGCCTGCTGGTCATCGTTAACCACGGCGAGGGCTACATGACCCTGTACGGCTACAATGAGACGATTCTCAAGAACACGGGTGACTGGGTTGCGCCCGGCGACGTCATCGCAACAGTTGGTGATAGTGGCGGCCAGGCTCTGCCCGGGCTGTACTTCGAGATCCGCAAAGGCACCCAGCCGATCAATCCGCGCCATTGGATAACGCGCCGCCCAGGGCGGTGAAAACGTGACAGGCGCATGGTGCCGCTATCTCGGCCTATGTTATCGTCGGTGACCCTGCTCGAATATCGGCTACCAGCGGGGCGCCAGGAGAAGAGTATGTCATTGAAAACCAGAGCGATTCTGGTTTTAGTCATCGGTACCGTGATGGGCTTGAGCCTGTCTTTTGGTGGTGGCTTTCTGGCGCAACAGCGACCCGCCGGGGAAGACCTCAGCTGGGACCAGGCGCACCTGTTCGCTGAGGTTGTGGAGCGGGTCAAGCAGGATTATCTCGAGCCCGTTGACGATAGCGCGTTACTTGAGGCCGCCATCCGCGGCATGGTCAGCGATCTTGATCCGCACTCACAATATCTCGATGCCGATGAATATCGGGACATCCGCATCAGCACAACCGGCAGTTATACGGGCATCGGCATTGAAATTACGGAGCTCGATGGCGTCGTGCGCATCATCACGCCAATCGCGGGCTCACCGGCTGCGAGATCAGGGCTGCGCAGCGGCGACCAGGTAATTGCCGTCGATGGTACGTCTGTAGAAGCAAATAACCTGCAGGAAGTTATCGGCAGTATGCGCGGCAGGGCCGGGTCAAAAATCAGCATTACCGTGGCACGCAACGATGACGCCGTCGTTTACGAAATGCGACGAGAGGTAATTCGCGTCGCCAGCGTGCACCATGAAACGCTAAGCCCGTCGCACGGTTACGTGCGGGTCAATCAATTTAGCGAAACAACGGCGCGGGAATTGAGCCGGGCTATCGACGAATTACAGGACAGCAAGGGCGGCATGCTCGAAGGTCTGGTACTGGATTTGCGCAACAACCCCGGCGGTGTGCTGGACGCCGCTGTCGACGTCTCTGACCTTTTTCTTGATTCCGGCATCATTGTGACGGCGGAAGGTCGCACGGCGGACTCGCGATTCAAGCGCTCGGCACACCGTGGTGACGTGCTCGACGGCGCCGACATAATCGTGCTCGTTAACGAGGGCTCAGCATCTGCCTCCGAAATCGTCGCTGGCGCGCTACAGGATCATGGTCGTGCGGCCGTGCTGGGCACCGCCACTTTCGGTAAGGGGCTTGTGCAAACGGTCATGCCGTTGTCCAGGGGGCGCGCTATCAAACTAACGACCTCACGCTACTTCACACCATCGGGTGATTCGATTCACGAAACGGGCATCACGCCGGACGTTTTCGTCGAAGATACGCCGGGCTTTCCCGACCTGAGCCTGACGGGCACGATCGATCGTGAGAAGGATGCGCAATTGGTCGCGGCACTGGAGCGATTACAGCATCGCCAGGTAATGCACAGCAAAGCGAAATGAGCCGCTGTCGGTTCCTGCTTGCGACGATCATCATGTCGCTTACGGCGCACAGTGCGGCGTACTCGCCGCCGCGAATAGCCATCATCATCGACGACCTCGGCTACCAGCTCGCTGCCGGGCGGCGCGCAATAGACATTCCCGGCCCATTGGCCTTCGCCGTGCTTCCGGGAACCCCAAGAGGCGAATTGCTGGCGAGGATCGCGCACAGCCATGGCAAAGAGGTCTTATTGCACTTGCCGCTCGAGCCGGTCGAGTACAGTGGCCCGGCAGAGCCCGGCGGTATTCTGCTGGACATGAGTCGTGCGATGTTTCGGAGCACATTCGCGGACGCAATTGACTCAGTGCCGTTTGCGATTGGCGTCAGCAGCCACCGTGGTAGCCTTCTGACACGACACCCAGGTCACATGGAGTGGTTGATGGAGGAGATACTCGAGCGCGACAACCTGTTCTTTATCGACAGTTACACGACGCACCATAGCGTCGCATTAAAGGTCGCTGCCGAAGCCGGGGTTGCGGCAACGAAGCGGGATGTGTTTCTGGATCATGACCCTTCCGCCGAGGCCGTGTCGCGGGAATTCAAGCGCCTGAAAACGCTGGCGCGCAGGAACGGCCAGGCGGTTGGTATTGGTCACCTCAATCCAGCAACACTCGACTACCTTGAGCGTGAGCTTCCAAACCTTGAAGGTGAGGGCTTTGAGCTGGTATCGATTAGCCAGCTGCTGTCGTCACCTCAGTACGGAAAGGAAATCTGATGGGCTGGTACGACGATCGGATACTGCCAAAACTTGTCGATCTCAGCTGTGGCACGAAGCCAATCAACAAGCAACGCGAGAAGGTCGTGCCGCTGGCCGCCGGCGATGTCCTGGAAATCGGTTTCGGCGGTGGGCTAAACCTGCCCTACTATGATCGCGATCACGTGAGAAAGGTTTGGGGTCTTGAACCGTCTGCGGGAATGCGCAAGCGAGCCAGAAAGCGGCTCGCGACAACGGACATTGACGTTGAGCTTGTCGGCCTGCCAGCCGAGGAAATTCCGCTGCTCGACAATAGTGTCGACACCGTCCTGGTGACTTACACGCTTTGTACGATTGCCGATATTTCCGCCGCGCTGGCAGGTATGCGAAGAGTGCTCAGGCCGGATGGGCGCCTGTTGTTCACAGAGCACGGGCGGGCACCTGATATCGGTGTGCGTCGTTGGCAGGACAGGTTAAACTCCGGCTGGAAAAAAGTGGCCGGCGGCTGCAACATGAATCGGGACATTGCCGGGACCATTGAGGATGCAGGTTTTTCGCTGGTTGAGGACAATCGAATGTACATTCCGGGCATTCGCATCCTGAATTACCACTATTGGGGAACTGCGAGGCCACGCTAGGTCAAATCGAACATGACGATTAGTAATATGAAGGTTCTGATCCTGATGCTTGCAGCGTCGTCTGCGAGCATGGCACAGGAAGACGAAGTTGCCTGCACCATGCAATACGAACCTGTTTGCGGTGCGGACGGGCAGACGTATAGCAACGAGTGCGTTGCGGGCGTCGCTGGCGTAGAAATCGCGAGTCAGGGTATGTGTCAGACGGGCGAGACCGGCTGTGGTGAGGCTTTCGACCCGGTTTGCGGCGTGGACGGAAACACCTATGTTAATGAGTGTTTCGCAGAAGCATCCAGCGTACAGGTTGCTGGCTTAGGCGCTTGCACGGCAAACGGCTGCCCAAGTACTGGAGATCCGGTATGTGGCATGAATGGGCGCACCTATGTGAACCGCTGCGACGCCGACGCCGAGCGCGTACCGGTGCAACGCAAGGGTTCGTGTGATGTGCAAAATTGTCCGAGAGTATATTCGCCGGTCTGCGGCGCTGACGGCGAGACCTACGAGAATGAGTGCAGCGCCGAAAAAGCTGGAGTAACAACTTTCACTGTGGGCATATGCAACGTGCGCGCCTGTCCGACACTATTCATTCCGGTGTGTGGGTCGGATGAACTTACCTACAGTAACGCGTGTCAGGCAGAGAGGCGGGGAATGCGCATTGATTACGCCGGCATGTGTGAGGGCCAGGGTCGCAATTGCCCGCGCGAGTATGCACCGGTTTGTGGCCTCGACGGCGTTACCTATGACAATGAATGCCAGCTGGGCAATGCCAACATCGACAAAGCCTATGCGGGGACGTGCCTCGGCGACTAAGGCAGCTACCAGGCGGGCCGGAGACGGCCGTTCTCGTCGGCCTGATATGGCATCCAGGCAAGCCCGACCAATGGCACATGGATGTCTGTGCTCTTTGCGCGAATGATGACCTCATCCAACTCTTCGGCCTGAGCGTCGAAAGAGCTGTCCAGCGTCGCGACTTCTTTGCTCAGCTCCTGGTTCAGCGCTTCGATGTCCGTCTTTACCTTGGCCGCGGTTTCCTCGGCGCGCTTAATGTCCGCAGATTCCTTGCGAGCACCACTGGCTGTTTTTATCGCCGCGCCAATACGCGTGGCCGATGATGTCGAGACGCGTTTTCGGCCAAGCAACGCGCCAAGGATGGCGGTGCCAAATGATACGGCTGTGTCGAGTTTCTTCTTGGTCGCTTGTTGCGTTTCACGG
>CAYTNO010000120.1:0-6304 GCA_964439125.1 uncultured Woeseiaceae bacterium
GCAGATGATTTCCTCGGGCGATGGCGTTCGATGTCCATCGGACAAACGCAAGCCGAAACGTGTCGCCATTTTGTTATGTGTTGGCTCGAGAGACAGGCAGATAGGCAGAGAATGGTGCTCAAAGATTTGTTGCACCGTATCGTCCAATCTTGCGATGGAAATTCGCGAAGAGTTGCCGGATTGTCATGTCTATATCTACTACATGGACATTCGCACATTCGGCCTTTACGAGACCAAGTACTACTGGCGCAGCCAGGAAGAATACAAGGTCAAATATATCAAGGCTCGAATCGCCGAGGTGACCTCTGACGGCGAGAAGCTAATCGTCAAAGGTGAAGACACACTGGTCAAGCGGCCGATTACGATTCCGTTCGACCTGGTGGTTCACGCAATCGGCATGGATCCAAATGTCGATAACCCGGATATCGCCACGACATTCGGCATCGACCTGGAAGAAAATGGTTTTGTCGATGTTGCCAATCGCTACGGTGCTATGGGCGCGACATCTCGGCCGGGCGTCTATGTTGCGGGAGCTGCAACGGGTCCGGAGACCATTGATGATTCGATTGCACAGGGGCACGGTACAGCGATGGCGGTGCTTACGGATCTGAAACAGCCTGTCGGCAAAACCGCGTAAGGTCACAGGCTATGGCGCGCGCAAAATCTCTACAGCCAGCCGGCATCGAACGACCGGTGCTCGAGCTGTCGGGTGAGTTATTGAAAAGGTCGCTGCAGACGATGATCGTGGGCAGTGAAGACCATGGCGGTATCGAAGCTTACGTCGCAGCCGTCAAGCTGAAGAGCACCATGTTCAGGCAGGCACTCGCCGACGACGCTCTCGACAGTCTCGAACTGGAGACCTTCAAGGGTCTTTGCACGTTTATGGCAACAGTTCGCCGTCGGGTTGGCCCCTGGCTCAATGAAGAGTCCTTTGCCGAGCTGAAAATCGCTATTCGGGACTTACTCGTTGACGATGGCAATATTGACGCGCGCATAGCGACCTTTTGCGACCGCATGCCGCAGGACAAGAAACATCGTTGGGTTCGCGATCTGGCAACTGAACTGCTGCATAACCTCGATCCGGAACGCGTACCGCTAATGAACCGATGGATCTGGGATGCAAAAGCAAACACCGGTGTTATTCGCGAAATCTGGTTTTCCGATGACATCGATCACCTGACGATTCCGGTTGGCGATAGCTATGGCACTTACCTGATGTTGCGTGAGGAGTTCAGTCAGTTTCTAAGTGACAACGGTTTCTTCCGCGACGTCCTGCAATATGTCGATATTCTTTCTGCCCAGGTTTACGCGAATTACATTTGTGAGCAGGGCGGCAGTTACTTACGCACCGATTTTTCTGCACCGGAAGATCCGATGCAGCACACACGGCGGCTGCTGGGGCTGGACGGCGTCCGGCCGGGTAACGGCAAAACCCGCCTGAAATCGATTGATGGTGAGGCCTATGTCCTCGATGACACTGACTTGTTGACCCAGGCGACGAACTAAATGCCCATTCATGAAAAATCACTGATCCGTCCCGAGAATCTCAAAACTCATGAGCATTTAATACTTGACGGTGTAGACGTGTCCGGCCACTGGAGCACGTTTATCGAAACGCGCGTAGTGTCCGATTATAACGAGGCAATAGAAGAGGAGATCTCAGCGCTTCCCGGCGGCGAGTATATACACCGCTGCTGGCAGTGCGGTTCCTGCACCAACTCGTGTACGGTGCATGCAATTAATCCTGACTTCAACCCGCGCTATTGGATTTACCTGATTCGCATGGGCATGGAATCGGAACTTCTTCGCGACAAAGAAATTATCTGGCAGTGCGTGTCATGCAACAAGTGCACCTATGCCTGTCCACGTGATGTATTTCCGGAAGGCGTCATGAAGGCCACATCGCATTGGTTGGAACGCAAAGGCCATACGCCGAAGTCGCCCTCCATGCATTTCGACGAAGTCTTCACTGAGCAGATATTGAAGACCGGCAAAATCGAAGAGAGTCGCACGATACGGCGGTTCTTCAAGCGAACCAGCCAGGGGCTCATGCAGCCATGGTTGATCGAGATGGTTAAGCGTCTGTTGAAGAACTTGCCGGTTGGTTTGCTGACACGCATGGGACTGGCGACTCTGGTGGCGCCGCGAACAAGCAACTGGTCGGGCGCATCAAGTGCCATCCAGGAATATATCGACGAACAGCATCAGAAGCAGGAAGAGCTACTTAACCTCTCTGAACTGATCGACATCGCACAAAAAGACGCGGCGGCCTAGAGAGTTCTGAGGAAAAAGCAGCAATGACAAAGAAAGATAAATACAAGAAGGTCGCCTACTACCCGGGCTGCGCGCTCGAAGGCACTGGCCATGCCTACAATCGCTCAACCAAGGCGGTTGGCAAGGAGCTGGGGCTCAAACTCGTCGAGGTAGAGAACTGGAATTGCTGTGGCGCGATGGAAGTGAAGAACGTAGACCCGAAAATTCAGACCTACCTGTCGTCAAGAGTCATGTCGACTGCGGCCAACGAAATGAACATGGACGTCGTTATGGCGCCATGCAACGGCTGTTATCACAACCTCAAGAAAGCCGAGTACGACCTGAAGAACGATGCAGAGTCGGCCGAAGTCGTCGATCGCTTATCGAAGAAGGCGGGCCACAAGACCTACGAGTCGGGTCAGGTTGAGACCATTCACGCTCTGGACTGGATAAAAGAGACCATCGGCGAAGACGGTCTTAGAGAACGCGTAAAGAACTCGCTTAGCGGCATCAAAGTAGCGAACTACTATGGCTGCATGTACACACGACCGAGACATATATTTCCTGAGAAAGACGCCGGGCCGGGTAGCGAGTCGACATCGAAGCCACATTTCATGGACGATCTGCTGGAAGCCGCGGGCGCAGAAAACGTGGACTTTCCACTGAAGACCGCGTGTTGTGGTGGTGCGCATACGCTGTCTGATTGCGACACATCGACAAAGCTGGTGCTCAATATCCTGAAGACCGCCAAGTTGGCCGGTGCCGATGTCATCGCCACCGAATGCCCGACCTGCCACTCCGGCCTCGAGATGCACCAGATTCGTGCTGAAAAAACGCTGGGCGAAGCGGTCGACATAAAAATTCTGTATTTCACGCAATTGCTCGGCATGGCGCTGGGGCTCAAAGCGAAGAAAGTCGGCGTGCACGAGAATATCTCCAATTCCATCGGTTTCCTGAAGGAGAGAGGGCTCGGATGATGCCGCTGGCTGAAATCGAGTCAGCCATCCAGTCGGTATCGGCAGAGCCAGGCCCGGCCGCGTCCGCAGACGAGTTGCTGCAGCTCAGCGAGGCCGTCGTTGAGCACTGGATCGTTGCGCGAGGCGAAAAGCCAACCGATGAGAAGCGCGAAGGTTTTCGCCTGCTGGCCCTGCATCGCCAGGGCGCAAAGGGCGATCCGAGTTTTAATGCCTGTCGCGAGACATGCCGGGAGGTCGTATACCACTACAATCTCATTACGATGCAGGCGGATGATTCGGAAACTACCAATCGCCTTGAGATGATGAAGATGATATCTAGTCATTTGTTTTTGTTTATCAGCGGCAAGATGCAGGTCGCTGAGTTGGGGGAGTTTTGCTGTTCGGCAAAACCGATCCGATTATCGTCAGATTTAGAATCAGGAACAGTAAAGGAGCCCTAACGATGCCAGTTGTACGCGGATGTAATATGCCCGACGAGCTTCTGTACGACGTCGATAACCATATCTGGTTTCAGGAGTTAGGCGACGGCAGCGTAAAAATCGGAATGACGACTGTGGCCACAGCCATGGCCGGTAAATTGGTTGCCTTTACACCCAAGCGTGTGGGCAGATCCGTGCGAGCCGGCAAGTCATGCGGAACGCTGGAGTCTGGAAAATGGGTCGGCCCGGCCAAGTCTGCGGCGGGCGGCGAAGTTTTGGCGGTTAATGACGACATGGTCGCGAACCCCAGTATCGCCAACGATGACCCCTACAACGCAGGCTGGCTGGTCGTGTTGAAGCCCGAAGATTGGGGCTCTGTCGTCGGTACGCTACTGACCGGCGATGCCATCACTGCGCCTTATGAAGCCAAAATGGATTCGGAAGGATTCGCCGGCTGCGAATAGTCGTGGCCTGGGACAAGTAGACAATGAGCGCACCCCAAAGTGTTGATCCCGTAGTGGCGACCGAGAAATTCAACGAACTACATGACATGGCGGCGCAGGCATGCGACCTGCTGAAAGCCATGGCTAATGAGTGGCGCCTGATGATTCTCTGTCAGCTGTCAGAAGGTGAAAAAACGGTAAGTGAGTTGCAGAGCCTGCTTGGTCTTAGCCAGTCAGCGCTATCGCAACACCTGGCAATACTACGGCGCGAGAAGATTGTCCGATCAAGAAAACATGCGCAGTCTGTGAGCTACTCATTGACTGGCGATGATGCGAACAAAGTAATGGAATCGCTGCATGACGTATTTTGCGGAGCAGCATCCTCACAGGAGTAGAAGTATGAAGACCAAGAATTTGAATGCCACGGCGTGTCTGTCGGCGCTTGGACTGCTGGCATTAAGCGGTGTTGCGACAGCCACCAATGGCTATTTCACGCACGGCGTCGGTACCGAGTCCAAGGGAATGGCCGGCACGGGTGTCGGCTCTGATGCCGCGCACGGGCCAATTATTGTCGCGTCGAATCCCGCTCTTGGCGTATTCGCCGAGGACAACTGGGAGGTAGGTCTGTCCGTATTTAGTCCGATGCGAGATTATGAAGCGACTGCTGGATTCCAAGGTAACTTCGGCGCATTTTCGACGGGTGCCGGAAAATTTGAGAGCGGCAGCGAGATGTTTCCGATTCCCTACGTGGCCAAGAACTGGCGTCTTGGCAACGACTTGGCAATGACCTTCGTGTTTTACGGTCGCGGCGGAATGAATACGGATTGGGACGATCCGACCACAGTCGCTTATTTCGATCCCACCGGGGCAGGTGGCGCCGGTCTGGAATTTCCGGGCGTGTTTGGCGCTGGTGACGCGGGCGTTGATTTATCGCAGGCGTTTATGGCGCTCAATTTTGCGGGCAAATCGGGCGATAATTTCGCCTGGGGTATTGGCCCGGTCGCCGCGGTGCAAACGTTCGAAGCGAAAGGATTAGCTAACTTTGCGCCGTATACCAAGACGTATATCGAAACGTTTTTTGGGACAGGCATGCCGGGCAACCCAACATCCCTGACCAATAATGGGCACGATACCTCGACAGGCTTCGGTGCTGCGGCAGGTATCTGGTGGGCAATGGGAGACGCAGTGAGTGTGGGTCTTGCCTACCAGTCGAAGATGTCGATGAGTGAGCTCGACGATTACTCGGATCTTTTCGCCGAGTCTGGTGGATTCGATATCCCGGCAAGCACGAAATTCGGCATCTCGTTTGAAGGAAGCAACAACGTTCGTCTTAACGTAGACATCGAACTCACAGAGTTCAGTGACGTCGCGTCTGTTGGCAATCCGATGATTAACTTCCTCGACTGCCCGACCCTGGGCGGCGCGGATTTCGAATCGTGCCTCGGTGGCAAGAACGGTCCTGGTTTCGGCTGGGATGACATGACGACTTACAAGTTCGGTGTTGAATGGACACCTACCGATACGACAACCTATCGATTTGGCTACAGCTACGGCGAGCAGCCCATTCAGGAAGCTGACGTGATGTTCAATATTCTGGCGCCCGGTGTTATGGAGCAGCATTTTACGTTCGGAATGACCAAGAGAAACGCTGAGGGTGGCGCATGGAATTTCATGTTGATGTATGCCCCCACGAACACCGTTGAAGGCATCAGCATGTTCGATCCTGGTCAGACAATCGAGCTGCAAATGAGCCAGTTCGAGTTTGAGGTTTCCTATCTCTGGTAAAGAATTGGTGATGCAATCGTGAAAAACATCGTAGTAATCTCATTGCTGGCGCTCGTATCCTGGGCGCCAGCAACACTTGCCGCTGAGAGTATCGGTATCTTCGAGACCGTTCATGAATCTTCGGTCTCATTTTCTGAAACCACCGACGCGATAGAGTCGGCTCTCGCTGGAACCGAGACAGGGCTCGTATTACATGCCTCACATGTCGTTCGTGTGCCGGACGACATGCACCAGGCGAAGGTCTATGTTCTGACGTCTCCAGCCTACGCCGAGGCCGCTGCTGGGGAATCCGCCAGGACCATTTCAGCTCAGGTGCTACGTGTTGCGGTGTTTACGTCAGGAGACGAGCAGAAGACGTTCATCAATATGGCCAACCCGGTTGCGCATGCCATGGTGTTCTACGCGGAATCGTCGAAATACAATACCC
>CAYTNO010000121.1:0-6248 GCA_964439125.1 uncultured Woeseiaceae bacterium
CAGAAGGACTTCGAACTCGGCAATCGGCGCGTGGATCGCCTGACGGCGACAAAAGCTGTCGCCAGCGATTTCATCAGTCGTCGTGAAGGCGATCGCATCGGCCTGATTTTGTTCGGTGAGCGTGCCTACCTGCAGGTGCCGCTGACGCTGGACAGGGAGACGGTCAAGGTTTTGTTACTGGAGGCGTTCATTGGTCTTGCGGGAGAGAAGACAGCCATTGGTGATGCGATAACGCTCGCTGTAAAACGTATTCACGACCAGGAAGCAGATGGGAGCGAGCAGGTACTTGTCTTGCTCACGGACGGAGCGAACACTGCAGGCGAAGTGGAGCCGCTTAAAGCAGCACAACTGGCGCAACAGGTTGGTCTGCGCGTTTACACCATCGGCATCGGCGCAGAGCAACTTGAAGTCTCGTCGTTGATTGGTGGCCGCCGCAACATCAACCCTTCTGCTGATCTCGACGAGGCGACCCTGACAGGCATCGCCGAGATGACAGGTGGGCGCTACTTTCGAGCCAAGGATACGGCCGGGCTTCAGGATATATATCGCCTGGTCGACGAGCTCGAGCCGGTCGACGAACCTGAGGCCGGGTTCAGACCCGTCAAGTCGCTCTATTACTGGCCACTGGCCGGCGCATTCGCACTTGCCGCATTACTTGCTGTTGTCAGCCTGCTGCAAAACCTGGTAGTTCGCTGGCAGTCGAGGGTTCAAGCCGATGCCAGCTGACTTTCATTTTCTTCGCCCCGACTGGTTGTGGGCGCTGCCATTGGTTATCGCGGCGGTCATCTTGTTGGCGTACCGTAAACTCGGCGCCGGCAATTGGCAGAACGTGGTTGATCCCGCGCTCGCACCATTTGTTCTGTCGCGATCTGCCAAACGCCGTTCCGACTATCGCTGGCTGCTGCTCGGGCTTGGCGGCGTGCTCGCCGTAATGGCGCTGGCCGGGCCCGCCTGGCAGCGTATTGAACAACCTGTTTTTCGCTCAGACCAGGCATTAGTCGTAGCACTGGATCTGTCGCGCTCCATGGATGCGCGTGACCTCGCACCGAGTCGCCTGATACGAGCGCGTCTCAAGATTCTCGATTTGCTCGAAAAACGCGGCAGCGGGCAAACGGCGCTGATCGTCTATTCATCTAACGCGTTCACGGTAACGCCACTGACGACCGACACAGACACGATCGCAGCGCTCGTTAACAGTGTCAGCACCGACATCATGCCAAGCCGCGGCAGCTACCCAATTGCTGCGCTTGAGAAGGGCAGGCAATTGCTACTGCAGGCGGGCGCCGGGGCTGGCGAAATACTGCTAGTAACCGACGGCGGCTCGTCGCCGGCAGCAGAGCGTGTTGCTCGAGATCTCAAGGCGTCTGGTTACTCGCTGTCTGTACTCGCGGTCGGCACTACGGAGGGCGCGCCGATACCAAGAGCCAGCGGTGGTTTTGTTACTGATCGATCCGGGCAAATCGCAGTTCCGAAGCTTGAGGAGCACTCGTTACGCGCTCTCGCCGTAGCAGGTGGTGGACGCTTTGCGACGCTGACGACCGACGACCAGGATCTCGGCACACTGCTGTCGGGCGAGGCTGTACAACGCGCAGCCGGCGACGAGTCGCTCGCGACAGATCGCTGGCGCGAAGAAGGCCCGTGGTTGGTATTTCTGCTGCTGCCGCTTGCGGCTATGGCTTTTCGACGTGGCTGGGTGCTGCTGGTTGCGCTGGCCATTCTGCCGCTGTCGCAACCTGCAGAAGCGTCGATTTGGGACGATATCTGGATGACCCGGGATCAACAGGCACAAAGGAAGCTGCAACAAGGGGAGGCGGCAGACGCGGTGGAGCTTTTCGAAAGTCCGGACTGGCTTGCCGTTGCGCAGTATCGGGCGGAAGACTACGCAGAGAGCGCGGCCGCCTTCGCTGAGAATGAAGATACGCAGAGTTTGTACAACCTCGGCAATGCGCTGGCACGGCAGGGCGAGCTTGAGTCAGCGATCGACGCCTACGAGCAAGTCCTCGAGATCGATCCTGATGATGCTGATGCTGAGTACAATCGAGATCTCCTGGCGCAGCTGCTCGAGCAACAACAGGAGCAAGAGGAGCAACAGGAATCGTCCGATCAGCAAGGCGAGGGAGAGCAGTCGGAAAGCGACGGCGAGTCTCAGGAAAGCTCTGAAAGCGAGTCAGATTCCGAAGGCGAACCTCAAGAGAGTGATTCGCAGCGCGACGAACAAGAGGCTAGCCAGGAAGATCTCGATGCGCTTCAGGAAGAGTTGCAGCGAGCCGCAGAAGAAGCGCAACAGAATGAAGAAATGGCGCAGCAGCTCACTCAGGAAGAACTTGAGGCGTTGCGTCGTGAGCAGGAGCAGCAGCAGGCGATGGAACAATGGTTGCGTCGCATACCGAACGATCCGGGCGGCTTGCTGCGGCGTAAGTTCCGATACCAATATCAAAAGACGGGCAAGGATCAGGATGGCAACAACACCTGGCCCGACGATGAGGTACAACCGTGGTAAAGACAGCAGGAAAAGTCATCCCCATCGCGATCGCGGCACTATTAATGTGCAGTGAGGCGTTCGCGTCAGTGGTTACTCGCGTCGATCGGGCGGATATTGAATTGAACGAATCGTTCACGCTCGAGGTTATCTCCGATAGCAACATCGATATGCAACCAGACATCTCGATTCTCGACACGGACTTTTATGTCGGCCAAGGGAGCCAGCTCAGCAATACGACCATCGTCAATGGCCAGATCCGGCGCAGCAAGACATGGACATATGTGTTGATGCCAAGGAGCGCGGGTCAGCTCACCATCCCCTCAATCTCTATTGGCAGCGAACGCAGTGATCCGCTAACGATAATGGTCAGTGAGCCCAGCTACGCGCCACCGGGCGAAGCCGATGTGTTTGTAACGAGCGAGGTCGATTTCGAGGAAACCTACGTGCAGGCGCAGGTCCTACTCACGGTCAAGATCTACCGCGCCGTAGCAACTCGCCAACCCGCGTTGCGCGAGCCCGTTATCAGTGGTGTCGAGACTCTCAGCGAACTCGCGGGCGACGATCGCAGCTATGAAGCAATTATCGATGGTACTGCGTACCAGGTGGTCGAGCGCGTGTACGCGCTGTACCCGCAGGAAAGCGGCGAGATCGAGATATCGCCGGCACGATTTGAGGCTCGAGTGTTGCGCGACGGCCGCATCACGGGCCGCAAAATGTACGAGTCCGAGTCCCGGTCCGTTACCGTTTTGCCGGTTCCCGCGCCGCCAGCGGACTACGCGGATGCGGTTTGGTTACCAGCTCGCAGCCTGCAGTTATTCGAGGACTGGTCCGCGGAAACTGATGAAATCCGGGCGGGTGAACCGCTGACGCGGCACGTGACTACCAGCGTACTCGGACAGTTGGAAACGCAGATTCCGGCCCTTGATCCGCCATCCGTGGCGGGCATCAATATTTATCCGGACAAACCGGAGCTGAGCCGCCGTATCGAATCAGGTGGTATTCGCGGTGTGCGCAAAGATCAGTATGCGCTGATCGCTACGGGTAAAGGCGCAGTCGTTCTGCCCGCGCTCGAGGTGCCCTGGTGGAACATCGCGACAGGTGAGTGGCAGGTTGCTCGATTGCCTGAACGATCCATCAATATTCTGCCGTCGGGCGAGCCTGCTCCACCGGAGCCCGAGGCTGCGGCCACTGTCCCGGCTGAAGAGAACAGGGAGGCTGCTGCGACAACAGCCGCTCCTGACAGGTTTTGGCGGAGTACCAGCGAGCTGCTGACGGCGGTCTGGCTAGTGACGCTTTTGGCCTGGTGGTGGTCATCACGGCCGAAGCGGCAACCTGGAAAAGTTGCGCCGACTCCCGTTCATAAGTTGCAGGCGAGGCAGCTCAGGGCTGCTCGCAAAGCCGCGGTCGCGGGTGATAGCGCCGGCGTGCGACAGGCGATGATCAGTTGGGGCTCATTGCAGTGGCCTGATGACGCACCGCGCAGTATCGGCGTCATTGCGCGGCGCGTATCGTCACCGTTGGCCGACGAATTACGCAAGCTGTCGAGCTTGAGCTACGGGCCGCAAAGCGGCGAGTGGGACGGCGAAGCACTCGCCAGGGCCATTCGCTCATTCTCGGTTCTCAAAGACGAAACAGTTGAGAAAGGCGAATTTCTGCCCCCGCTTATGCCAACGCCATAAGCACTACCAATGGCCGCTATTTGGCATCGACGCCCATGGCTCAGCTGTCGGCAATGCGTCGCCTTTCTGTAGTAGCTCGATCGAGACACCGTCCGGCGAGCGCACGAATGCCATGTAACCGTCACGCGGCGGCCGGTTTATGCTGACACCTCCGTCCATCAAGCGCTGACACGCTGCATAGATGTCATCGACCTGGTAGGCGAGGTGGCCAAAATTGCGGCCCTCGCCGTACTCCTCAGGGTCCCAGTTCCAGGTAAGCTCGACTTGCGCATCTTCATCGCCAGGCGCCGCCAGGAAGATCAACGTAAATCGACCCTGCTCGCTTTCTTGACGACGCAACTCTACCAGGCCGAGCTTGTCGCAATAAAAGTCGAGTGATTTCTCAACGTTATTGACGCGCACCATCGTATGTAGATATTTCATTGTCTTTCACCCCTTGAAGGACTCAACTTGCAGCAGTTTACGTAATGGTATGACAATGGTCGAACACAACAATATCACTGCAGTCCGATGACCAAGCTACCGCTGATAATTTACGTTCCTGGCTTACTGTCGAAGCCCGAGCACGGTCCCCACAGGGATGCCTTGTTTCGCTGTCTGATCGCCGGCATTCGACGTCGGGACGAAAAGGTCGCACTGGATATTGCAGCAAACCTGCATTGCTTTGACGTTGTGTCGTGGACCTATGACTTTTACCGGACACATCGCGATATTGCTCTCGATGCAGCATCGATCGATGCGGTTATTGCGCAGGATGGTGTCACTGATGCTGATATTGCTGAAGCGTCATCATGGAAACGCCGGCTTGCGCGACGAGTGTTTTCGCTGGGTGATTTACTGCCGTTCCTGATTCCACATATCGCAACCGAGCGCATGGAATTGCATCTTCGGGACCTACGTCGCTACGTCAGAAATAAAGACGACATTGCAGAGCACACGCGGCAAATGCTGAAGGTTCCTTTGCGCGCCGCCTTCGAAGCTGGGCGTCCGATCTTACTCATTGCCCATAGTATGGGTTCTGTCATAGCGTACGACAGCCTCTGGCAAATGGCGCACAGCCATCATGATCACGCACGGATTGATCAATTGCTGACCATGGGCAGCCCGCTTGGTCAGAACTACATTCAGCGGCGCTTGCAGGGCAAGAGCGAGAGCGGAGAGCGCCGCTATCCGAATAACATCCGTCGCTGGGTCAACCTGACATCCGTCGGTGATTTAACGGCAATCAACCCTAGCCTGGCCGATGACTTTGCCCAAATGCTTGAGTTGGGGCTGGTCGATTCGATTGAGGATGCCGAGCTGCACAATTACTTTCGACTGGACGGCGCACTCAATGTGCACGCCGAATATGGCTATCTTGCCAATGACGTTACGGCAAAAGTCGTTACAGAATGGTGGCGCTCATGCGCCAGACCGTAAGGCCCACATCCTATTCCTCGGCCGCTTCGAGATTCGGTCGGATGACGATGTCTATGCGGCGATTACGCGCACGACCGGATTCCGTTTCATTGCTCGCAACCGGTCGCGTCTCACCGTAGCCGGTGGCGATCAGTCGATACGTCGGAATCCGCATCGCATTGACCATGTACTGCTGAACCGACTCCGCGCGCTGCTGCGACAGTGTCTGGTTGAACTCGTCACCACCGAATGAATCGGTGTGGCCTTCAATGATCAATTCGCTGCGCGGAAATACGTCAATCGCTTTTTCCACTTTGCCGAGAAGGTCAAAACTCGCTTGCTGAATATCGGACGCACCGCTGTCAAACGTCAGCCCGACCAATCGCAGGATAATGTTAGTTCCCTCACGGAACACGCGGGCTTCGCTCGCGGCAAACATCTTCTCTACTTGTTCGAACTGCTGCTTAACACGAGCCAGAGCTTCCAGCCGCTGTACGAGAGCAGCGCGTTCTACAGTCGCACCGCCAAGTCTTTCGTCGAGCGTTCGCATCCACGGAGCTGACCTGGTAGTAATAGGTCGTGCCGGCTGCCGGCACGCTGTCTTCATAGCCGGTGGCGGCAATCAGCCCGCTGTTGACCTTGAGGTAGGGGCCTCCGGGGCTCTGGCTGCGATACAGGTTGTAGCCGTC
>CAYTNO010000122.1:0-6212 GCA_964439125.1 uncultured Woeseiaceae bacterium
TATCCCGAATGGCTCCGGTGACCGCACGGGGTGTTACCGACGCACCAGTAAGCTGGTCAAACTCGCCTCCATCATTGCGAATTGCCCATCCGGTGACCTCGGGATTACCCATGGATCGGCCATCGAACTGGAATATCCAGTCTGATCTCGTTGACTCAATCTTGTCACCGAGCCCCGGAGTCTCGCGGTGCTGCAGAATTCGTACGCCTGTAATCGTGCCATCAAATTCCACGCCGACAAGTATACGGATTACGCCGGAGAAACCATCGCGTGCAGTGACCGCAAACAAGGCAGCAACAGGCTTGTCTTGCGCGTATACGCGGTATATCAGAGCTGCGTCGCTGCCGGGCAAGTCGTGTGGGGGCAACATCACAAGCCGCGACTCACTAACGCCGCCATCATAGAAAACGCCGGCGAGCGCTGGTTGCAGCGCCTGCTCGAGCATCGCTTTGTCATTCGCGACAATACGCTCTCTGGTGATTTGGTAGGTTGCTGCGACGAGCGTCGTGCAGATTGCCGCGATTACCGCGAGCGTCGCACCAGTCTTGATGATGGTCTGCTCACTCATCAATCACGGCCCTCACGCTTGTGCCCGACGATCGGTGGCCGCGTAATATAGTCGATGGCCGGTGTTGCCATGTTCATTATTAGTACGGCGAACGCGACACCATCAGCGAATGAGCCCCACTTACGAATTGCGTAGATCAAAAATCCGATGCCGACGCCGTAAACGAAACGACCCTTTGGACTGGTCGCAGCGGACACCGGGTCTGTCGCAATGAAAAATGCGCACAGAATTGTCGCCCCTGAAAACAGGTGAAATCCAGGGCTGGCGTTTGTGCTCGGATCGAACATGAACATCAGCCCGGCAGGAACAAGAAGGCCGGCGAAGACACCCGCCGGAATTTGCCAGCGGATGATTTTCTTTACCAGAAGCCAGGAACCACCAATCGCAAAGAAGTTGCCTATCCACTCCCAGCCGCGTCCGCCGAAGTCACCCATCATCGGGTTGGTACGAATTTCAGCGTAGGTGCGCATTGTGCGCAGTCCGGACTGCATCGCATCCAGTGGCGTGGCGCGACTAATCGCGTCGAAGCCAAGTGCGTCTGGCAATGTACCGCTCAACGTGTAGACGATGGTTTGCAGTACGGTCAGGTTGATGTAGTCGATGTCCCCCATGCGCGGTGCGACCCAGAGATTCATCTCCATCGGGAACGCGACCAGGATTACGACGTAGCCCGCCATCGCCGGGTTAAAAATATTGAAACCGATACCGCCATAAAGATGCTTGGCGACGATTACCGCGAACAACGCGCCAGTCGCCGTGATCCACCAGGGTGTTAATGACGGCAACGCGAATGCGAGCAGGGCTGCGGTGACGAGCGCACTGTAGTCTGCGAGGGCAATTTGTGGATCGCGGCCACGCACTCTCATCATCAGCGCTTCACTACCGACGCAGAATATCGATGCAACAATCAGGTTGAGGAGGAAACCGAAGCCGAAATACCAAACGTGTGCCAGTGCTGCCGGGATTAGAGCGACGAGCACTTGCAGCATCATCGATGCAACATCGGCTTTCGGTGCAAGGTAAGGCGCTTCTCGTCGGACGAATTCCATGCTCAGTCCTCGTCCGCTGCATCTTGCTTGCGTTTGAGGATCTCAGCGATTGCGTCAGGAGCAGCCTGTCTGGCTGTTTCCTTTTGCCGGGCGAGTTCTTCTTCACGTTGTTGTTGGTCTCGCTCGAGCCGATCATTACGCGCTTCGAAACGATGCCTGGCACGTTCGGCGCGCGCCTTTTCGTCGGCTTGCTCGCGGATGCGCGCTTTCGCGGTGCGGAAATTGGCAGTTAGCGGGATGTGGCTTGGACATACCAGGTCACAGCAACCGCATTCAATGCAATCGATCAGCCCATACGAGCGCATCCTTTTCTCGTCGTCTGCACAGGTGTACCAGAACAGCTGCTGCGGCAGAAGTTGAACGGGGCAGACTGCGGCGCAATCGCCACAACGAATACACGGCATTTCCGGGCGTACAGATGGTGTTTGCGATAACACTAAAATGCAATTTGTGGCTTTGACGAGAGGCACACGATCCGACGTGATCGATTTTCCGGTCATCGGGCCGCCAATGATCAGCTGCTCTGCGTTTTCCGTGTAACCGCCGGCGAAACGCACAATGTCCTCAACGGTTGTGCCGAGGCGCGCCTCCACGTTCATCGGTGTACCGACCCCATCGCCTGTAATCGTTGTAATTCTCGATATCAACGGCTGACGTTTGATTATCCAATTGTGAATAGCCGCAGCAGTGCCTACGTTTTGCACCAGACAACCGACGTCGCTCGGCAGGCCGCCGCTGGGAACTTCGCGATTGGTGACGAGCTGTACGAGCTGGTCTTCTCCTCCGGATGGATAAATGGTCGGTACCATCTTGATCGTGATTCGCTCGTCATCGATCTCGGCCAATACCTCGCCGAGATGCTGTATCGCGACCGGCTTGTCACTTTCGACCGCGATGTAGCACACGTTCACATCCAGTGCGTGCATCAAAATTTGTGCGCCGCCTATCACCTCGCGACCGTGTTCGCGCATTAGCGCATCGTCGCAACTGATGTAGGGCTCGCACTCGACTCCGTTAAGAATCAGGTGCTCAACCTCACAAGTTGTCGCCTGCATCAGTTTCTGCGCAGTTGGGAAAACAGCACCACCCAACCCGGCAATTCCGCCGAGCAATATTTGGCCGAGAAGATCTTCGGCAACGAGTTTGTCGTAGGCAGCGCCATTCTCGTCGGCACCGATTGCGGTGTCTTTGCCATCACATTCGATAACGATGCATGGCGCACTGTCGCCATGGCGTGTTGATACTGGCCAGGGTTCGATCGCGGCAATTGTTCCGGACGAGGAGGCATGCACCGGGACGCAGAGAGAGCCGTCACATTCGGCGATAAGCTGACCCTTTAGAACGTGCTCGCCGATGCCAACTACCGGTTGCGCGGGATCTCCGGCATGCTGTGTAAGAGGCAGAATAAGTTGTTCAGGAACAGGCACTTGCCGTATCGGTTCAGCCGTCGACATTTGCTTATGCGCTTGTAGCCGCAAGCCACCGTGCAGTTTACCCAGATCATATGTAGGCGCACTCACGACAGGCTCCGCATGCTTATGCAGTCGACCGGGCAGGGCGCGACGCACAGCTCGCAGCCGGTGCACTCGGCCTCGATGATCGTGTGCATCAGCTGCTGCGCACCAATAATGGCATCGACGGGACACGCGCTGCGGCAGTGAGTGCAACCGATGCAAAGAGCTTCATCAACGACGGCAACAGTGCGACCGGGTCTGGGTTGTTCGACAAGAGGTAGTGTGTCTTTACCCAGCAAGCTGGCGAGGCGCTGAACGGTATCGTCGCCGCCAGGCGGGCAAAGATTGATTGCAATGTTGGATTCGACGATGGCCGCCGCGTACGGCCGGCAACCCGGATAGCCACATTGCGCGCACTGGGTTTGTGGCAACAGTTCATTGACCTGTTCGATGAGCTTGTTGGAATCGGGCGTTAGCGATCGAGACGCATAGCTCAGGGCGAGGCCGGCAAGCAAGGCGATCAGGGAGATTGTGATTACGGCTGTCCACATATCCAATTGCTGCCGTCACGGCCGGGCCATGCCCGAGAAGCCCATGAACGCGAGCGACATGATTCCAGCCGTCATTAATGCGATCGCAGTGCCACGAAATGGAGCCGGAATATCGGAGGCCTCCAGACGTTCGCGAATTGCCGCAAACATGACAAGCACCAACGCGAAACCGGCGGAGGCGCCGAAACCAAAAAATACCGACTGCACGAACCCTTTTGATTGCTGCACATTGAGAAGGGCGACGCCTAATACAGCACAATTCGTCGCGATTAATGGAATAAAAATGCCAAGTACCTGGTGCAACAGCGGGCTGAGTCGGCGCACCATGATCTCAGTGAACTGCACGCTGGCAGCGATTACGAGAATGAAACTAATCGTGCGCAGGTATTCCAGTTCAAGAGGAACCAGTACGTATTGATGCAGCAGGTAAGCTGTTGCCGACGACAGTGTTAGCACGAATGTTGTTGCAAGCGACATGCCCGCGGCAGCTTCGAGGTTTTTCGATACGCCCATGAACGGGCACAGGCCGAGAAAACGCACAAGCACAAAGTTGTTGACGAGAACTGTGCCAACAAGAATGACGATGATTTCGGTCATTGTCTGTCCGCTTTACTTGACGCGCATTCCTGCCGCGGCGCCATCGTCTGGCGATAACAAAAAAATATCTTTGCCTCCGGGGCCGGCCGCTAACACCATGCCTTCCGAAACGCCAAAACGCATTTTCCGCGGCGCAAGATTCGCAACGACAATTACGTGCTTGCCGACGAGGCTATCGGGTTCGTAAGCTTCCTTGATGCCAGCAAAAACATTGCGTGTGGAGTCGCCCACGTCGAGAGTAAGTGCGAGCAATTTATCGGCACCTTCAACGGGTTCTGCTTTTTCTATACGCGCAATGCGCAAATCGATTTTCAGGAAATCATCGATGCTAATGTTGTTGTCTTCAGCCACAGGTTCGGGCTCCTTGGTCGTTTCGCTGGACTGCGCAACCATATTGTCCACTTGCTTTTGCTCAATGCGCGTCAGAAGTGGTTTGAATGGCTTGATCGTTGTCCCAAGCAGCGGTTTGCAAGCGGACTCCCAGTTCCAGCTGTCTTCTGCCAGGAAGGCGCGGGCCTCTTCCGCGACAGCTGGAATCACCGGCGTCAGGTAGACCATCAGGCTACGAAACATGTTCAAGCCCTGTGTGCATACAGCCTGCACTTCATCGAGCCTGGCTTCATCCTTAATTATGACCCAGGGCTTTTTCTCATCGATGTAGCGGTTGGCTTGATCGGCAAGTGCCATGACCAGTCGCATCGCCTTCGAGTACTCGCGACGCTCGAAATGCTCGGCGATTGTCTCGGACGCATCGGCGACCTCGGCGAAAAGGGTAGGCTCGGGCAGGGCGTCAGCGAGCTTGCCGTCAAATCGCTTGCCTATGAAGCCGGCACAACGGCTGGCGATATTAACGAGTTTGCCAACAAGGTCTGAATTAACCCGCGCGCTAAAGTCCGCAAGATTGAGGTCGATGTCCTCAATCGTTGGACCCAGCTTCGCTGCGTAGTAGTAGCGCAGGTAGGACGGGTTCAAATTATCGAGATACGTGCGCGCCATGATGAACGTGCCGCGCGATTTGGACATCTTCTGGCCGTTGACGGTCAGGAATCCATGAGCGTATACGCTGGTAGGTGTGCGAAAACCCGCACCTTGCAATACGGCCGGCCAGAACAAAGTATGAAAGTACATAATGTCCTTGCCGATGAAGTGATAAACCTCGGTGTCGTAACCCGGGCGCCAGTATTCATCGAAATTCAGGTCGTCGCGGCGATCGCACAGGTGTTTGAAGCTCGACACATATCCGATCGGCGCATCGAGCCAGACGTAAAAGTACTTGTCCTCAGTGCCCGGTATTTTGAATCCAAAGTAGGGCGCGTCGCGAGAGATATCCCAGTCCTTCAGGCCGGCCTCAAACCATTCCTCAAGTTTGGCGAGTATATTCTTGTCGAGCGTGGCCTCGCGCATCCAGTCGCACAAGCGATCGACGTACTCGCTGAGCTTGAAGAAATAGTGTTCCGATTCGCGTCTGATAGGTGTCGTACCCGAAAGCACGGAAACTGGATCTATCAAGTCGGTCGGAGTGTAGGTTGCACCACAGACCTCGCAGGAGTCGCCATACTGATCAACGCTTTTGCATCGTGGGCAAGTACCACGAACAAATCGATCCGGAAGAAACATGCCTTCTTTCTCATCGAACGCTTGCTCGATCGTCTTGGTGAAAATATCCCCGCTTGCGCGCAGCGCTTCGAACATTTCCACGGTCAGCGCCTCGTTCTCAGCTGAATGTGTCGTGTGGTAGTTGTCGAAATCGACGCCGAACGCTGCGAAAACGTCGAGAAACTCTTCGGTAACGCGAGACGTCAGTTCCTCAGGGGAGATGCCCAGCTCGCGCGCCTTGAGCATGATCGGCGTGCCGTGAGCATCGCTGGCGCACACGTAGATGCAATCATTGCCGCGCAGCTTCTGGAATCGTACCCAAATATCGGACTGCAGGTACTCGACAAGGTGCCCCATATGCGGGGATCCATTCACGTACGGCAACCCGCTCGTGACG
>CAYTNO010000123.1:0-6192 GCA_964439125.1 uncultured Woeseiaceae bacterium
CGCACGTTGCCAATCACGGGCGTTCTTTTTTCGACATCGATCGCCATGCCCATCATCGTGTTGATCACAGCCAAAGCGTCGGAGCCGGCCTCGATACAAACGCGCGCGCTCTCTGCGATGTCGGTCTGATTCGGCGACAGCTTGGTGATAATCGGTTTGCGGGTTTGTGCGCGGCATGCCGCGACGACGCGCGCGGACATGTCGGGGACATTACCAAACTGAACGCCGCCCTCTTTGATGTTCGGACAAGAAATGTTTATCTCGATCGCGTCGATTGGCGAGTCGTCGAAGCGCTTTGTGACGGCGGCATAGTCGTCGATGGTTGAGCCGCAGACATTTGCGATAAAGCGCGTTTCATTGAAATCGAGACCCGGGAGAATATCGTCCACGACCGCGTCAACACCCGGGTTTTGCAGACCAATGGCATTGAGCATGCCCATCGGGGTTTCACATACACGATGCGGCTGGTTGCCGAGCCGCGGTTCGCGCGTTGTTCCCTTGAGCACGACCGCGCCTACGTCGGCGTTCGAAAAGCCTTCGACTCGCGTGTATTCCTCTCCAAACCCGACGCAACCGGACAACAGCACGATCGGGGTCGCCAACGACAGGCCACAGAAGTCGACGTGGAGTGGATTTATTTGTGAGTCAGCCATTGGATGCGGCATTCTACGACAATGTTGAGCCTGATTCTCTACGAACCCGAGATACCACCTAACACCGGCAACATTATCCGCTTGTGTGCGAATACCGGCGTCTCCCTGCACCTGATTGAGCCGCTGGGCTTTGACCTCGAAGAAAAAAAACTCAGGCGCGCCGGCCTCGACTATCGAGAGTTCGCCAGCGTGCAGACCTATGATTCGCTCGATGCCTGCTTGCAGGCGCTGCGGTCGCCGCGGCTATTTGCGTTGAGCACATACGGCACGACGCGGCACGATGAGCCCAGTTATAGAGAGGGCGATGCGTTCCTGATGGGGCCCGAAACGCGGGGCCTGCCGCGGCAGCTACTCGAGAGCCTGCCGCCGGAACAAGTACTGCGGCTGCCCATGCAAGCGGGCAGCCGCAGCCTGAACTTGTCGAATGCCGCCGCCGTGATTGTCTATGAAGCCTGGCGGCAGCTTGGGTTCAGGGGCGGCGCTTAACTCGGCTCAATATTGCTGTTGAGGCGGAACAAATTGCCTGGGTCGTACTGGCCTTTGATCGATTGTAGCCGCGAATAGGCCGGGCCGTAATTGCCGGTGGCCGCCTCGCGGTCGAACTCGATGTTGTCGTAATAGCCACCCGTATGCGGCGCAATCGCTGCATGCAACGCGCGCGTTGCCGCAATGAACTCGTCATCCTGTGCCGCATCGCCCCAGGCGGCAACCATCACGAGCATGATCTCCGCGTTGCGATGTGGGAATGCCGTGTCGAGCTCACCGACTCGCTTGACTGCGCCACCAGCAACATGATTTGCGAGGAACAGGCGCGGATCGTCGGCATCTATGATGGCGTCGACGAGACCTTGCGACCATTGCTTGACCATGCCGTTCTTGGCGTAGGATCGAACGCCGTGTCCGAGCATCGTATCCAGACCGGTCTGCATGACCATGTGGTCCTGCACGATGACGCCATCTGCCAGCGGCTTGCCGATCTTGCGCAACGCCGCGATCTCTTTCTCGCCAGTGGCTGGATCGCCGTTATAAACGACATCCATCATAATTACGCGGTTGATCTCGGGTAACGTGCCGATTGTTGGTCCGACATACAATTCATCAGACAGGCCCTCGGACCATTCGGCGTAGAACTCGAGCACGTCCCGCGCCTGGTCAATGGGCCACACGATGCTGCCGGAAAGCACGTTGCGGTCAAACGGATACAGCTGGTATTCGAACTCGGTTGCGACGCCGAAATTGCCGCCGCCGCCGCGAATGGCCCAGAACAAGTCGGCGTCTTCGTCCGCACTGACGTTTCGTACCCGGCCATCGGCCGTCACAAGCCGAGCGCCCGTGACGTTGTCGACGGTTAGGCCATACTTGCGGTTCAGGCGGCCAAAACCACCGCCAAGCGAGTAGCCGCCAACGCCGGTATGCGATACGACACCGGCAGTCGTGACCAGACCTTTTTCAAGCGTCGCCACATCGAGCTGGCCGAGCAAAGCACCGCCCTGTGCCCGGGCTCGCTGCGCTTCGGCGTCGACTGTCACGGCGTGCATCTGCGACAGATCAATCATCAGCCCATCGTCGCAAATCGATTTGCCGGGCCAACTGTGACCACCACCACGGACGGCGACGAGGAGTTCGCGCTCCCGCGCAAACGTTACGGCCGCGCTAACATCTTCAGCATTCAGGCAGCGTGCGATCAACGCCGGCCTTTTGTCGTGCATGCCGTTCCAAATTGTGCGCGCGCCGTCGTAGTCCGGATGACCGGATAACAGTACCGGCCCGGTCATGCTTTCGCCGAGCTCCTTGATGGCGGCTTTCTCAAGTTCGATCTCGGCACCGTCAAGAGAGATGCCACGGATACTCGTATCGGCCTGCGTGGCTACCGGGGCCTTCTTGCCGCAGCCCGGCAGAATCGGAATGGCAGCAGCCACACTGGCAGCGACTGCTGTGCGGCAAAATTTACGTCGATCCATGGTCTTTCCCCTTTTTACTTAGTTCTTGTTATTAGGCGGACGGACAGCGAGATTAGCACAAGGTCACTATTCTCCTGTTCATGCGGGCTCTACGTTGCTGTTGAGGCGAAACAGATTGCCTGGGTCGAACTCGCCCTTGATCTTACTCAGTCGTTCATACGCCGGGCCATAGTTACCGACAGCCTCGGCGCCATCGAAATCGATGTTGTTGTAGTAGCCGCCCATAAACGGCTCGAGCTTGTAATACCACTCGCGCGACAAAGCGATGCCTGATTCATCGTCCGCTGGATCCATCCAGCCGCCACCAACACCAAGCATGGTTTCGGCATTTCGATGCGGGAAGGCGGTGTCGTTCTCGCCGACACGCTTCGCGGCGCCGCCGAGCGTATGCGTGAACATCGCCAAACGAGGATCCGCCGTGAACGACTCGATCATCATGTTGACGAGGCCCTGCGTAATTTCGCTGACCATGCCGTTCTTGATGTAAGAGCGAACGCCGTGGCCGAATGCAGCGTCCTCCTGGGTCTGCATAACATTGTAGTCCTGCATTTTGACGCCATCGTCCAGCATAGTGCCGATCTTGCGCAGCGGCTCCAGCTCCTTCTCGCCAACGACAGGGTCGCCGTTGTAGACAACCTCCATGATCACAGCGCCAGTGCCATCCGGCAAGGTCACCATAGCCGGGCCGACGTACATTTCGTCAGACAGCCCCTGATACCACTCTGCGTAAAATTCCAGCACATCTTTCGCTTGCGCAATTGGCCACACTAGGCCGCCGGAAAACACGTTGCGCCCGAAAGCATGTAATGCAAATTCGAATTCGGTAACGACGCCGAAGTTGCCGCCCCCGCCACGAACACCCCAGAACAAATCGGTGTTTTCGTCATCGCTGGCGCGCCGAATCTGTCCGTCCGCGGTGATGATCTCGGCTGAACACAGGTTATCAATCGCAAGGCCATACTTGCGATTCAGGCGTCCCATGCCGCCGCCCAAAGTAAAGCCGCCGACACCCGTATGCGACACGACGCCGGCTGTCGTTACAAGGCCATGCTCGAGGGACGCCGCATCAAGCGCACCAAGCAAGGCGCCGCCCTTGGCGTAAGCCCTCTTCTTCTCAGGGTCGGCCGTGACCGTATGCATCTGCGACAAATCGATCATGATGCCGTCATCGCAAACCGACTTGCCCGGCCAGCTGTGGCCACCGCCACGGACGGCAGTGAGCATCCCGCGTTCGCGAGCAAAGGTAACGGCGTTGCTGACATCTGCACTGTTCATGCAGCGTGCGATCAGTGCCGGGCGCTTGTCATGCATGCCGTTCCAGACCTTGCGGGCGCCGCTGTAGTCCGGATGACCGGACAGTAACACCGGCCCCGTCATGCTCTCGCCAAGCTCCTTGATGGCGGCTTTCTCGAGTTCAATTTCGGCACCGTCGAGAGAGATCGCGCGAATACTGGTGTCCGCCTCTGTTGCAACAGGGGCCTTGCGAGAACACCCTGGCATGAACGGAATTGCGGCGGCAACACTGGCGGCTACCGCGGTGCGGCAAAATTTACGGCGATCCATGAGTATTCCCCTGGTTCTTATTGTTCTGCTTTATCTGACCAAGCATAGTCCATGATGCTGCAGCCTGCAGGCGGTGCTATTGAAACAGCTGTGTTTTCGGGTGAAACGTGTACCAGGCAAACCAGAAAAGGCGAATTGGCGCGTACTGGGCGTCGGAGCTGCCTAGCTCGAGAATAACGGAGCCATCATCTTGCATGGTCACGGCAGCGGCCTCGCCATCGATTTCATGTTCGTACGTTCCGTGCTCGCGCAACAGGTCTTCGGTGTAGGCAAACGAGTCGCCGTCAATGTCGAAGCCGTAAACAACCGTCTTCGGAAACACGTCATTGTTGCGCCGGGCAACAGGAAAAAAGAGTCGGTCGGTGCTGCGATATTCTGCGTACGGGTCGCCTGAATAATCCTCTTCAAAACCGGTGTCTGTCGACAAGACCAGCGTGTCCGGGTGTGCCTCGCGCCAACGTGACCACCGCGTCATTGTCACAGGAACCAGATCAAGGGTTTCCCCCGTCAACGGGCCAACGATCCCTTTCGCTTCAACCTGATCCCACAGCGTTTCCGTTTCCCGGTCATAGAAAACCAGGTCGCTGTTGTACAGAACACCTGATACGCCAAACTCGGTGATTGTGTCGCCGACATCTCTTCGTACACCGACCGCTGAACCACAAAGCGGGCAGTAGGTAATTGCCAGCGGCGTGTCGGCGATTGTGTCGTTTACAATTTCGTGGTGGTCGAGAATTCGTGTTGGGTAAGCGCGATGCTCACCGCTAAATGAGATCGCAATTACGATGTCGTCATCGGCAACGTAAGTGGCATCAGCAGCGGAGATAAACTTCGGATCGTCGATAGACGGTATGCAATCACGAGCTGGACAGCCCTGGTGTAAGTCATCGAGCGAGACTGACTTCTTGGTGAGCGAACTAAAACGAAATGTGTCACGAACAATATCGACTTTATAAGCACGCTGCGCCTGCACGCCTACCGTGAGCAGCAACAACGACAGTATGGCCAGGCGAATTACTACTGGATGCTTACTCATAAATCAGATGCTCAGCTGGATTTGTCACGCCTACCTTTACTAGACAGGAATCGCGCGTGATTTATTACATCATTATTGTTCAGCTTTCGGCTTTTAGATCACGTCCCATCAGGGCTTCAACGGCTTCACGCGGCTCCGCCCCCTCATAAATGATGCGGTAGATCTGATGACAAATGGGCATCTCGATCGCGAGTTTTTGTGCAACCTCGTTAACAGCCTCGGCCGCCATAACGCCCTCGACGACTTGCTGAATTTCCTCTTTTGCCTCTTCGATGGACATGCCGCCTGCGAGCGCCAGCCCCATACGCCGGTTACGAGACAGGTTGTCGGTGCACGTCAGCACGAGGTCGCCCATGCAGGCGAGCCCCATGAAGGTCTCTTGTTTCGCGCCGAGCGCCACGCCCAGGCGCGTCATCTCAACAAGGCCGCGGTTGATTAACGCAACGCGCGTGTTTGCGCCAAAGCCGAGACCATCTGACATGCCGGCGCCGATGGCGAGGACGTTCTTGACTGCGCCGCCCACCTCCACGCCGATCATGTCCTCGGACGTATAGGCGCGGAAATTGTCGGCAGACAGCGCAACGGCAAGGTCGCTTGCGAATTCCGCGTTGTTTGCAGCGATAGTCATCGCCGATGGCAGGCCTTCGCCAACCTCCTTCGCGAACGTCGGCCCGGACAAAACGGCCATAGGTCGGTCGGAACCGAGAACCTCATCCGCGACCTGATGCGGCAGCTTACCGGTGTGTAGCTCAAACCCTTTCGTGGCCCAGCATACTCGCGAATCAGGCCCGAGAAAGGGTTTGATCGTCGTCAGCGTTTCCCGTAAACCGTGGCTGGGAACGACGACGAGGATATTGCGGGCATCGTCGACGCATTCTTTTATGTCGGCATACGCAACCATATTGGGAGGGAAGCTGATGCCAGGAAGATAGCGTTTGTTTTCGCCGTCGACCGACATGGCCTCAAGCAGGTCGAGCTC